>CAZIDA010000249.1:0-5613 GCA_964537865.1 uncultured Acidobacteriota bacterium | reverse complement strand
GGCAGGTGAGGTTCCGTTTGTGAAGGGCCAGCACGTCGCCGCCTTTCAGGTTTCTAAAGAAACCGAAGAGTTGGCCGTTCTCTCGAAGATACGTACCGCCGAAGACGCTTCTCTCTGGGATGATCTTGCCTTCTATGAAGAGAACCAAGGTCGGGCAGACGCCACTGGAGTGGGGAGATCCGATTACAAAATCTCGAGCATGCTGGCGACGGGTCTCCCCAGTGATACGCTGTGTTGTCTCATTCCTGAGATTTATGTCTCTCTGGTCGCCGCGGTCTTCGATCCTCTGACCGTCGCCGCCAACAACAGCACGCTTGTGGTCGTGCCGAAGAAATACAGCGCCCCCTGTCTAGCCGCCGTGATCAACTCACGAATCTCCCGATACTATTCGTTTCTGCTCCTCCGATCCGCGATCCTGCTGCGCAAGCGCACAACTTGGTTTCCGAGAGCGATTTTGGCTTTGCGTTTTCCCAAGCTCACCGCGAAGACGGCAAAGGCGCTGCATTCTCTGGCGGTGGAGGCGGGCGAGCTTTCGAGCTCGGTGAAAGGGAATGAGACTGAAGCGTTCCGGGCGGCAATCGCTGAAGTTCCCCTGTTGACAAAGGCTGGATTCCTTGGATTGAAACTCTCGGCCCGCGATCAAATCATTGATCGCGAGGATCTGGCGGCGGCAAAGCTCGATGGCAAGAGAGTTCAGTTGGGAGCAGTCGAGCTTCAAGCGCCGTCGAATGAAATTCTGGTGGCGGCAAGAGCCGCGCTACTGTCAACTGAGGCCGACGAATTTTCATGGGAAGATTTTGAAAACCTTCCACTGCCGGCCGACGCCGGCACTTTGACGAAGATTGCCGAGACGGTTGAAAGCTTTTCCTCAAAACTCAAGAAAACCCAGGATCGTGTTCTTGAAATTCTGGAAGAGATCGATGAGCTTGTCGCCGCCGGTTTGGGATTGACTGCCGCCGAGCACGAAACCATTCGCCAACGCTGCCAGGAGTTTCCTCTTTCTGTGACCGTCGAACGTCCGCGCTTCGCCTGGAGTGCGGATCGCAAAACGCAGGCCCGCCGCACCTACCGCTCCGGAGAACGATTCAAAACCTAACAGGCAGAACGAAGAGGATACGTCCCGCGAACATGCGTTGCTGGAAGCTGTTGGGGTCAGGCACCAACGATCTTCTTCCCTTTCTGCAATATTCGCCTGGACACAATTCTCTGGAAAACAAATCGGCAATTATCCCACCAGAGAATGTACTCGTTTGCGGCCACAATTGGGTATGGTTACGACTTTACTTCCGCATGCTTGACCCAAAATTTGATGGTAACATGGCGCCTATGGATAAAGGGGGCAATCTTTTTTCGCGCACAATGCCAAAGGTCGGCGGATCGTTGGCATTTCTTGGTCTTCTCTGGGAACTTATCAAACAAGTGCTGGATTGGGGAGGGAGATACCAACTGTTGAAAGAATCCCTGCCCCACGCACTCAAATTTCTTTCAGAACCAGGAGTCAGTATTCTTGTATTTGCCGTTGGCTGTTTTTTGATTATCTGGGCTTGGTATGACCTGAAACACTCTCGCTCCGGTAAGACAGCGGAACGACCCAAGGCTCGCCCAGTACCACCACAGCCGACGCTGCTGAGTTTGTTCAAGACAGATTTTCCGACTGTCTTTAAAAAAAATTAGATGGATCGGCATAACAAGCCAAGGGGACTGCCTACCGAAAGAGAAATCATGAGAACGACTCCGTTGGGGTAGACACGAGGAAGGACGAGACAAGCGCGTCGAAAAGGTCAATTTGTGATCCGCCGCAGAAACCGCTATACTGGCTTTCGAAATTTCAATGACAATCGAGTGTGGGGCGATATGCCGTCCTTGAACGAGCCGCGAACCATCTATTTTTGCAGCCAGTGCGAAACCATCAGCCGGGTCAATCGCTGTCCGGAGTGCGAGCGGGAAGGTCCCGACTCCTTGCGGGAGTTGGAGGAGGAGCGGGAGTTCGCCGACCGCCGCATGTTTGAGATTCAGATGCCCATGCTGGAACGCGCCGTCGTGACCATCGCGTGTCCCCGCTGCGGCGACCACGCCTTCAGCGGCGCCAATACCGCCTGGCATAAGAAGATTTATTCCACGCCCGCCTTCGCGGTTTTTCACTGCCGAAATTGTGAGACGTTTTATCGCTACACCCCCATCCCGCCCCAGACGTCGAATCTGAAAATTGGAGAACAGTGAAGAGAGCAGGTGCCAGGGGTCAGGTGTCGGGTGTCAGGGAGAATGTCGATGCCCCGCCGGCTTTTCCTGACACCTGGCACCCGGCACCTGACACCTAAGTTTGGATGATCAGCACTCCCCGCCGAATCTCCACATGCTTGATGGCGGGCGTCAAAGGAATCGGTTTGGTCACATCGATCTTCTGCGTCTGCCGTCGCGCCAGAATTTCGATCATTTTTTCGACGACGGAATTCGGCAGTGTGACGCCGTTCAATTCGGCTTGTTCCAACTCGTAGGTCACAGTGTCGCCTCGGAAGATGAGGCGCGCCTCGACGTGCAAGGATTGATCGCCGCTGAACAGCAGCGTGATCATCTTCAGCAACGCGGAGTTTTCCGTCTTCAAGTCATCGACGTTCACGACGGTGTCGACGGCGACCTGATTGTTGGCGAGCAGATGGACCCCCATCGATTTCAACCCGCTGTGCGGTTTCTGAACGTATCGCAACGCCAGATAGGCGTTCAGTTCGTTCTCGCTGATGCGAAAGGTGGAATTCGGCGTAGCTTTCTGGGAAGGCGGAGCGTTTGTCCGTAATGATTGGAAGATGGTTTCGACACGCGCCGCTTTTTGGAATTGAGATGGATCGGTCCGCAGAACAACGCCGCTCCTCGCCAGCACCAGAGCCACCAGCACCGCACCCGCGAAGAGATGCAAGTGTCGATTTCGTCGACGTGTGAAACGAGACATCTTCATTGCGCGCGATTAAATCATAGTCGATCCCGCCTGATCAACGAGGAAACCAAGGGCAGGAAAATGTCTCGCTTGCCGGACGGGCTGTTCAACGTAGAGACCCGCCGTGGCGGGAACGGCCGGGGCTACCAAAGCTATTCTCGGAGCAGGTGAAACATTGGTGTGGCGCCGTTCACGGCGCCTGCATTTCCTCGGCCCGCCCATTCATGGACAGGAAGCAACGGCTAACAAGCATGCCCGAAATCAGCCCCATTCATGGGGCGACTTTGAAATCTATCGGCCCATCGTGTTCACGACACCCTTACCTGCGCCCGGCCAGTTCGCCCAGGGCAAAAACCAACACAAACACTCCCCACAAGAACACCAAGAACACGACAATCGACCGTTCCTGTTTCTTGAGCATCGCCATCGCCGCCATGACGCCCCCGGCAATTCCAGAGACGAGCATGCCCAAAACCATCGTGGCCAGCCACGGATTCGAGAAGAACGAGAAACCGCCTCTCAGCCCGCCCCACGCCAGCGCGATGAAGATGCATAAGAAAACACAGAATGCTTCCACACACCGAACCGACCACACGCCCAGATTGCTTCCCGGCAATCCTAGAACTCGCCGCCACATCGGTTGTGGAATGAACGGCGACTTATTCACTTCGGATTCAGAGTGGGTACTCATTTTAGGCCTCCTTTGAAAGACATTTTTCATTTTCGGACTGGGCTGCATTACTACCTGAGGAAGACGGAGTGAACAGAAGCGTTTTCGCTCGGGCCGCTCGCGATATCAATCGATAGAGCAGATCGGTGCTATCAGTTCGTTTCACGAAGCAAGATATCGACCTTCTCTGAAACCACAGAAACCAGATCAAAGGATTGTTGATATCCGAAATGAGCTAAGCGCGTGCGGCCTGCCTTGTCTAAGACTAGAACGAATGGAATCCTGTCAATTCTAAACCGCCGTGCGGCGGAGTGATCAAGATCATAACTCACCGGCATTCTATATCCCTTTAACTGGAGAAGCGCTCGGATGCCGTCCGGAGCATCTCCCAAGTCGACGGCCCAAAACACAACCGACGGATTCTCTTTGTATCGCTCATGAATCTTTTCCAGGAGAGGCAATTCTTGAACGCAGGGATAGCACCATGTCGCCCAAAATCCCAACACCACCACATGATCCTTGAGCTCCGCTGATGTGACGATCTTCCCGTCGAGTGTCGAGAACGAGAATGTCGGCGCCAAGCTGTACGGATACCTCTCCTGAAGTCTCCGCGTCATCGAAGAGCCCGCCGCCATGGTGATGACGACGAGCATCACAGGAACGAACAGCAGTAACGCGCCCCGGCGTCGAAAGCTTGAACTCCAGGCTCTTCTCGCTGCGATCCCACAACGCGCCAAGGAATATGAAGTCAGAAAAAGCACTGAAGCAAACCCGAGAGACAATCCGAGAACTCGATACGCAGCAATCGCGCCGATCGCGACAACGCAGAAGCTCTTCACCCAAGCATTTCTGGGCGAAGTGTGCCCTCGAACAAAACCGACGATTAAGAACAGAAATGCGGTGATGCCAAAAGCCTCGCGCCAGTCATAACCGAAATTCCAGAAGATCCGAACAAATCCCAAGATTGCGACAACCGAGAGCCCCGCGAGGATGTCCAGACCGATCCAGAAGAGAATGGTAGTCCCGCCCGTAGTTGGGGACGGGGGCGGTTCGTCGCGAAATTCAGACCCATGCATTTGAGGAAACATTTTCTTATCGCTCTCGCTACGACCGGTGCTGAGTGTCTGATCGACCTGCGCTGAGCAGGCGAGCTAAGCTCCTTTCGGTCTGTTGGCGCCGCATCTCCAGCATTCGGTGAATTGCGGTTCGATCTTCTCGCCACAGGAGGGACAATGCCAAGCTCGGCTCTTTCTCTCGCGATGCTCCGCGCTCTGCTCATACTTCGCGATGAAGGATAGGGCCTCCTCAGCCCGAGCGTCATCGAGCACCCACACCGTCGGGAACGGTCCCGCGTCACAATAAGGGAAGTCGCACATCTGCACCGCCGCAGCGATCCCTTCCGACTCGAGCAAGCTCACGACAAGATGAGCCTCACCGGCATCTTTGGCCATGAAGACTTGTTTCATGGACCCTCTGAAAGCCCGGGAATTTCGCGTCGCGCGCTTACAAAAGCCCTTGGCGTAAGTCCGCCGAGGAGGACGCCGGGGCTACCGGTTCGCTCCCCCCCTGGCGGATGGGTTTGTGTATGTCCAACGTCTTGACATCATAACGCCAAAGCGCCAAACTCGCGCCATGGCTGAACTCAAACGCGCCACGGTGTATCTGGATCCAAATCTCCATCGAGCCCTGCGTGTGAAGGCCGCTCAGACGGACCGGAGTTTGTCCGAGTCGGTGAACGCGGCGGTACGGCGCACTCTCGCCGAAGACGCTGAAGATCTTGCGGCTTTCGACGCGCGCGCCAAAGAACCCAACCTGGCTTTCGAACACGTGCTCAAAGACCTGAAGCGCCGTGGAAAATTATAAGCTTCTCATCAAGCCTTTTGGTATTCAATGAATTCAACGAAGTGGGGAAGGAGCAGCAAATTCACTTCTCATGAGATGGATTTCACAGCAGGACATTGTTAGGGCTCGTTCTGAAATAACATGTACAATTTGATTTTACTCTAAGACGCCT
>CAZIDA010000248.1:0-5631 GCA_964537865.1 uncultured Acidobacteriota bacterium | reverse complement strand
CCGCTGGAGAGACCGTTCATGTTGTCGAGCAGGTTGAAGGAATTGGTAATGCCGACCACCCACAGCACCACAATTAAATCGCTGACGATCGGAAATCGTTGAAGAATGCTGATGGTCATTCCAGACGTCACCAGGATGAGGGCCACCACAATCTGCACCAAAAACTTGATGCGGTAGGAGAACTCCGTTCCCCGGATGTCGTCGATCAATCCCAAGATCATGATGATCAAGCCGCCCAAAAACAACGCTCGAAGTTTTCCGGAGACGAGGGTCACCGTTTGCAGCCGATACAAAACATCCGGGAAAAAGTGATGAATCCAGGGATACGTGGTGAGCAGCTTGAGAAGGAAGAGATTTCCAAAAATGGCCGCATAAAAAGCGCCGAAGATAGCCACTCCGCCCAGCAACGGAATCGCTTCTCGATGCACCTTGCGCTCGCCCGGCGAATCGACAATTCCAAATCGCAGCGCCACGATTCGCACCAGGGGCACCAGCAGGCTCGACAAGAGGACCCCGCAGAGGATCACGTAGGCGTAGGCAAGAATGATTTCCAGTTTCATGCGATTCTTCGGACAGCGGCGGCTTCTCCTTCGTGAAGAAGCTGCGTGTAGAGATGGTCCAAATCGTTCAGCAATCGTTCTTTGGAAAAACGCTCGCGAACGCGCTCTCGTCCCAAGCGCCCCATTTCATTTCTCCGGCGTTTGTCCGTCAACAGATGAACCAGCGCCGAGGCCAGCGCGGAGGCGTCTCCCGAAGGGCACAGATATCCGGTGGTGTCGTGAACCACCACGTTGGCCGTGCCTCCCACATTGGTGGCGACCGTCGGCAATCCGGCGGCCATGGCTTCAATCAAGGCGACCGGCGTTCCCTCGTTGAGCGAGGTGTTGAGGGCTACGTCACAATCGGAGTAAACGTCCGACAGATCACGCCGCCAACCCAAAAAAGAAAAATGCGTCTTCCGGCCTCGATAAAGCACCATCCGTTCGATCTTCTCTCGCTCCTCTCCGTCACCGATGATGGCGAAATGCGTGTTCGGCAATCGCGCCACGACTTGGTCCGCGGCCTCCACCGCCAAACCCAGATTCTTGACGCCGACCACGCGTCCCACCCCGCCCACCAACATCTTATCGGCAGGAATTCCCAGCTCCGCACGGAATTTCCCACGATGGCGCTGAACGCGCAGCAAGGCTTCCAAGTCCAAGCCCAAAGGAACGACCACAATCTTCTCCGGCGGCGCGATGTGGTAGAGAATCAAATCTTGTTTCACGTTGTCGCTGATCGCGACCACGCGCGTCGAAAGGTGCGCCAGGAATCGCTCGATCCATCGGAAGAAGGCGCTGCGAGAATTTCCAAAATAACTGTGAAAGACATGACCGTGAAAAGTATGCAAGATGACCGGCACGCCCAGCAGCTTGGCGGCGATTCGCCCAAGCACCCCGGCCTTGGCGGTGTGCGTGTGAACAATGTCGGGACGAAACTTCCGAATGATCTGAAAAATCTTCTTGAAGGCGATCGCGTCATCCAACGGATGAATGGCTCTGCCCAGTTCGGGAATGAGCCGAGGTTGAATGCCGTATTGCTCCGCCAGATAAATCATGTTGCCCTCGGTGTTGCTTTCCTTGCCCACCGCCAAGCAAGTTTCATAGCCGCGCGGAGCGAGCCCCGCCGTCAGCAAAACGACGTGGATAGACGGCCCGCCGACATTCAGTCGCGAAAATATTCTGAGAATCCGGACCATGGGAATAGTTTGATTCCTCCTTCATCCGCCAAAAGCCGCCACGGACTCACTTTCCATCCTACTGAGGGAATGTGTCTAAAAGTTTTCGAAGAAGCAATTTAGAGACTCTAGCCTTGGAGTGTTCCGTGGCCTTCCCGATCTTTCTCTTCGGATTATATTCCGCCGCGGGCCACGTCGCGATGCTGCAGCGTCGTCCGATAATGAAGAGACCGGAAAAATTTCCGCAACTGGTTGACCAGGACCACGGAGCGGTGGCGCCCTCCCGTACATCCCACGGCGATGGTCAAATAGCTCTTTCCTTCGGCTTCGTATTGTGGAAGAAGAAACCGCAGCAGTTCGGACAATCGCGTCAAGAATTCTCGAGTCTGTTGGAATGAAAGCACGTACCGGCGTACCCGAGCGTCATTGCCGGTGCGCGACTTGTAGGAGGTCACAAAATTCGGATTGGGGAGGAATCGGACGTCGAACACCAGATCGCTCGTGGGAGGAATGCCGTATCGAAAGCCGAAACTGATCAAATTGATTTGCACCGCGCGGCGGCCCTTTTGGACGGCGAAGCGGTCCATGATATCGCGACGAAGATCGTGCACCGTCAGCGCGGAGGTGTCGATGATGGTGTCGGCCAGCGAACGAATCGGCTTCAACCTCTTGCGCTCCAGCGCGATCGACTGCGTCACGGCTTGCCGCGCCAGCAGCGGATGAGGGCGGCGCGTCTCGCTGTAGCGACGGGCCAAAGTGGCGTTGTCGGCTTCCAGGAAAAGCAATTGAATATCCACGCCGCGCGACTTCAGGTCGCGATGAATCTGCGGAAAGCGATCCAAGGCGCTTCCCTCTCGCACATCCACCACCATGGCGGCGCGATGGTACTCCTCGCCGGAAGTGGCGCACAATTCCGCAAACAGGGGGATCAAATCGATCGGCAGGTTGTCGATGCAGTAATACCCCAGGTCTTCAAAAGCCCGCAGCGCGGAACCTTTGCCGGACCCGCTGAATCCGGTGATGATGATGAAACGAGGTTGTGGCGGAGCTGGAGGCGATGAGACGTCGCGCATTTTTCTTTGGGTGATGGTGCGAGATTTTGGCAACGTGTGATCGTGGCAGAAGATCATCCGGCGACATACGCGCCGCCGGAGCGAGAAAGTTCCCTCGCGCGGGCCACCTCCTCAACGCTCCTCGGAATTTTCAAAATCCGTCAAATCAGACTTCCGGCTCGATCAATCCAAAGTGGCCGTCATTGCGCCGATAGATGACGTTGATGGAGTCGGATTCCGCGTTGCGAAAGACCAAGAATTCATCTTTCGACTCTTCCACTTCCTGAGCGGCCTCTTCCACGGACATCGGCTTGACCGCGAACTTTCGAGTCTTGATGACGCGCGCGCCGTCGCCGGGCGCGCCCATGGACTCCCGATCCAGCACGTTCATGGTGACGTGCGACAGAGAGCTGGCGCGACGTTTGCTCTCTTTGCGTTTGGCTTTCGTCTTCTTGGCTTGTTTCTCAATCTTCTCGATGGAGCCCAGAATCGACGAATACATATCCGTCGTCTCATGGATTCCAACGAAGGAAAGAGTACGAACCTTAACGGTGATTTCGGCCACGTGGCGATGCTTCTCGACGGTCAGGATGACGTGCGCCTTGATCGGCTCGCCGAGAAACCGCCGGAGCTTCGACAAATGCTCCTCGGTATATTCTCGAATGGCCGGAGTAATGTCCATCTGCCGACCGGTATAATCAATCTGCATGGACGCCACCTCCGTGGAAAATTCTTCTTCAAAGCGAGTTCGGAACATAAGCCATCTCATTTCTTGAAATCATGAAAAAAAATCCGGGGGAGACGGTTCACTTCTTGATCCGGCGCTGGTGCGTGGATGGGATTTTCATGTCTTCCCGGTATTTGGCCACGGTGCGTCGGGTGACTTGAATCCCCTCGGAATTCAATTGCCGGGTGATCTCTTCATCGGTCAATGGACTCTGCGGCTCCTCCTCTTCAATCATCTTCTTCACCCGGCGTTTGAGAATGATGAGAGAGGTTTCGCTGCCCAGGGGGCCGCTGACGGCCTCCGAAAAGAAGAACCGCAATTCGTGCACGCCCTGGGGAGTGTGGGCGTATTTGTGGGCGACCGCGCGACTCACGGTGGAGGGATGCACGCTCAACTCTTCCGCGACTTCCTTGATCATCATGGGCTTCAGCCCATCGATTCCAGAATCCAAAAATTCTCGCTGCCTTCGAATGATGGACTCGCACACGCGCAGGATGGTGAGTTTGCGCTGCTCGATGTTCTTCAACAATTGCAGCGCGGAGCCAAACCGCTCCCGGACGTAGTCGCGCACTTCCTTGGGCGACCCGCCCTTCTCCACCATCTTCTTGTACGTTTGGCTCAGCCGCAACTGGGGAATGTCGTCTTCGTTGAGCACGACGTTGTAGTCGTCGCCGACTTTCACGAAGAAAACGTCCGGTTGAATCAAGCGCGGCTCCGCTTTGTTGTATCGTTGTCCGGGGCGCGGATCGAGCGATTTGATCAACTCCACGGCGGCGATCACGGCGTTCACCGGACGATTCACGCCGCGCGCAATCTCCCGGTACTGCTTGTTCTGAAGCTGCTTGAGATGATTCTCAACAATGGCGCAAGCCAAAGGATTCACGTCGCCCATGTTTTTCAACTGAAGCAGCAAGCACTCCCGGACATCGCGGGCCGCGACGCCGGCGGGATCAAACTCTTGCACCAGATGCAGTCCCTGCTCCACCAGTTCGATGGGCAGACCGCTGGACGCCGAAATTTCTTCCAGGGTGGCCTTCAACAAGCCGTCTTCATCCAGATTCCCGATAATCTCTGATGCGGCATCACGCGCGCCGTCGTCGACCGCGGCGAAACCCAACTGCCAGTTCAAGTGATCGGCCAAGGTTTGAGGTTTCGAAAGAAAATTCTCGAAGGAAGGTTTCTCGATGATCTCGGCCCGGGTGGCCGTGGAGGAGGAGTCCAGATAGTCGTCGAAGTACTGGCTGAATTCAAAGTCGCCGCCCATGCTCGTCGCGCCGTCGCCGCTAATGGCTTCAGCGATGGTTTTCTCGCGGGCGCGTTCCATCGGAGTCGCCGGCGGTCGCTGTTCTTCGCGCGCCGCGGGACTTTCTTCTTCCTCTTCCGCCACCGGTCCTTCCAACGCCACTTCCTCGAGCACCGGATTCTCCATCATTTCCTGGCGAATCATCTCCCCCAATTCGAGATTGTTGAGCGCCAGGATGGACACCATCTGCACCAGTCCCGGCGTCAGGATTTGTTTTTGCGCGATACGCAGACTCAGTTTTGGCTGTAAGCTTGACATGAGCGGTGATCCAATAACCGTTCCTATTTCATACCCGGAAATTTAGACACCAATTCTACTGCGAACCGCGGTGAAGGAAAAGCCCCAGTCGACGGCGCCATCAGCCCAATGAAAAATTGTCGCCCAAATAGACGCGCCGGACGTCGGGATCGATGGAAAGGCTTCGCGGAGTTCCCATCCGAAAAATCTTGCCGTCGTGAATAATATAGGCCCGATCGGTGACCCGCAACGTCTCCCGGACGTTGTGATCGGTCATCAAGACGCCGATCTGCCGATCCTTCAATTGATAAATGATTCTCTGAATATCGTCCACGGCTTGCGGATCGATTCCGGCAAAGGGTTCGTCCAACAGGATGAACGACGGCGAAATCACCAACGACCGCGCGATCTCGACGCGCCGCCGCTCGCCGCCGGATAGCGTGTAGCCATAGCTGCGGCGCACGTGAGTGATTCCCAAATCTTCCAGCAAGCTCTCACAACGTTGATGGCGTTCCCGGCCCGAAAGATTCAACGTCTCCAAGATCGACATCAGATTTTCTTCCACGGTCAACTTGCGGAAGACGGAGGTCTCTTG
>CAZIDA010000247.1:0-5646 GCA_964537865.1 uncultured Acidobacteriota bacterium | reverse complement strand
CAAGCGGCAAGCGCCACCCCCGCGAGGAGAATCGCGACCCCGAAGAAGGTCGCCGGATCGGTCGCGCTCACTCCAAAAAGCTGGTTCGACATCAATCGAGTCAAGACGAGCGAGGCCAGCACACCGATGCCCACGCCGGTAGCCGTCAGTGTCAGCCCCTCCTTCAAAACCAAGCCGAGCACTTGGCGCGGTTCGGCGCCCAGCGCGACACGAATTCCAATTTCCTGCGTTCGCTGCGAGACGGAATTCGAAATCACGCCATACATTCCGACCACAGCCAGCAGCAAGGCGAGCGCTCCAAAGATACTCAGCAGGAGAGTTTGGAAGCGAGGTTCCGCATTGGCCTGGGCGATTCCTTCATCCATGGTGCGGACCTGGGTGATCGGCAGGCTTCGATTGATGGCCCGAATTTGATTCTCGAGTGCGGGAGCAAGAGCGAAAGGATCGGCCTGTGTGCGCGCTAAGAGTGTTTGCCGGTTCCAATTGTTCGTGCTCTGATACAGGCAGCCATATAGTTCCGGTTTGGGAGCCGCTCGTGCGCTGCTATTCCTCGAATCGCCGACCACACCGATGATCTCGCCCCCGGCGGGAGCTTGGTTCTTCCAGACCGACGTGTTGAGGCGCCTCCCCAAAGGACTGTTTGCGCCAAAGTATCTCCGGGCAAACGCCAGGTTGACGACGTAGACGAGGGGCGTCCCGGCGACGTCTGCATCCGAGAAATCACGCCCCGAGATCAACGGGACTCCAAGCGTTCCGAAGTAACCCGGGGTGACCTCGTTCAATTCCGCTTGGTGTTTGTCCAGATGAGAATCCGATGATGCACCTTCGAGTCGAAAAGCCGTCTCTGCTCGCAGCCCCGAGAAAGGAGCGAACGAGACGACGGCTGCGGCGGTGATGCCTGGAATAGGGCGCACTCGATCGAGAACCTCGCGAACAAAGACGCTCTGTTGTTCCGGTTTCGCAAACTGAAACGAAGGCGTGTCGATTTGCATCGTCAAAAGATGTGTGGGACGAAAGCCCAGATTCACGTTCAGCAAGTGCGAAAAGCTACGCAAAGCCAACCCTGCTCCGATCAACAACACCAGCGCCAAAGCCACCTCTCCGACAACGAGGAGTCGTCGCAATGAATTGTGCCGCGCGCACGAAGTTGCCGTTCTCGACCCGACGCCGCTTCCTTTGATGGCCATGTTTAAGTCTTGCTTCGAAGCCAACAGCGCAGGAACCAGGCCGAACAACATTCCGGTGAAGAGTGACGCCGCCAAGGTAAATCCATATACCGCCAAGTCCAAATGCAGTTCATTGATTCGTGGAGTATCCGGTGGAAGGGAGGCGCGCAAAACGTCCAATCCCCAAGTCGCCAGCAGCAAACCGCAGGCGCCGCCCATGAGAGCAAGGAAAAGGCCTTCAACAAGCAACTGGCGAACGATACGTCCAGGCGTGGCGCCGAGCGTTGCGCGAATCGCCAGTTCGCTTCGTCGCGCCCAGCCTCGCGACAGAAACAAATTCCCAACATTGGCGCAAGCGATCAGCAGGACAAATCCGACGGCGCCAAACAAGATGAGCAGCGGCTTGTGAAAATCGCCGAGCAGGTCCTGATCAAGCGAAGCCGCATAAAGACTCCAAAGCTTGTCGGTCTCGGGATAGGTTTGGGCGATTCGGGCGCTCAAGGATGTGAGTTCGGCTTGAGCCTGTGCCAACGTAACATTCGGCTTAAGACGCGCAACGGCGTAGGTCACATGCTTTTCCCGATCGAGGAACTGCTGAGGAGTTGAAACGAGTGGGGTCCAAAGGTCCAGCGCTGTTGGAAAATTCAAATTCGGCAACTCGGGCATGATTTCCACAACGGTGTACGGTATCCCATCGAGCTGGATATTCTTCCCGATGATATTCGGGTCGCCACCAAATTGATTGCGCCAAAGCGAATGGCTCAGAAGCGCAACGCGATCCTGCCCCGGTGTCATCTCGGATTTGAGAAAGATGCGCCCGTACCGCGGCTGAATGCCCAGCAAAGAAAAGAAACCTTCTGAGACTTCACCATAGATCACTTGATGCGGCTCGCCATGGCCCGTGAGTGCGCGTTCACTTTGCCATCGATACTCTGCCATACCGGAGAACGCCGGGGTGTGCTGACGAACATCTGCAAGATCGGGAAGTGAAGATCCCATCTGCGGGAAGTCAAACAGAGTGCTCTTCGACCAGATATCCACGAGTTGCGAGGCGTCCTTGAACGGAAGCGGGCGCAACAACACGGTGTTCACCACACTGAAAATTGCCGTGTTTGCGCCGATGCCGAGAGCCAGCGTGAGCACAGCGACGGAAGTGAAGCTGGGATTCTTGCGCAGCATCCGCGCGCCAAAGCGCAGGTCTTGCCAAAGCGTTTCGAGCAACGGAAGCCCGCGGCGCTCGCGATAAATTTCTTTCGTCTGCTCGAAGCCGCCGAGTTTGATAAGCGCTTGTCGGCGCGCTTCTTCCGCCGTCATGCCGGCGCGGAGATTGTCGTCGATATGCAGTTGAAGATGGCTGTTCAGCTCCTCGGTGATCTCGCGATCATTTTGAGCTTTGCCGAACAGGCCTATCATTCGCATGAACCAAGCGCGAAGTGGTCTCATAAGATTCCTCTCGCCGATTAGGAATGCTCCCTTCCCAAGCGCGTCAGATGGGGTAGCTCGGCCGAGTCCCCCTCGGGGGACGAAGGCCGGGGCTTGTGCTGGCGGTCGCTATGAGTTCTGACACAAGGCGCCATTCCGTGCGGCCTCTCGCAAATGCCCCCGGCCCGCCGCGGCGGGAACGGCCGGGGCTACCAAACCCATATCGATGCGACGATCTTGGTTCTAGTCCGCTTCAGCGGACTTGGTCTTCCTCAGCCCGCCGATTCATCGGCGGGAACGAAACGACAACAATGAATCTGTTCTTTTTCTATCGCCCCGTGAACGGGGCTCCAGACAATAATGTTTTGCCCCCGGGTCCCCGCCGGTAAACCGGCGGGCTGAGGGAAGCAAGCCCCGGGAACGGGGCTAGGACCTCCGGGGTAATCGAGTTGAAATTGAATTCGTCATGAGGTCTCTTTCGCCGATAAGATTGGGTAGCTCAACCGAAGGCCGAGGATTTTCCCGACAGTTTTCAAAACCAGTCCCATAAGGCCCCGTTTCTTTTCTTCGATGGGTCCGTAATGGAGGCAGACAAGAGTGTCTGCCCCACATCGCTCCGCTACGACGTCTCCTCCGGCGACAGAAACCGCGCCAAAATAGCCGTCGTCTTTTCCCACTCCCGCGCTTCTTTTTCCACCTGCCGGCGGCCGGCGCGCGTGAGCCGGTAATATTTTGCCTTGCGATTGTTGTCGGACGTGCCCCACTCGGACGCGATGTATCCTTCCTGCTCCAACTTCAAGAGGGCCGGATACAGCGTGCCGTAATTCACCGCTAGAAGATGTTCGCTGGTCTGCTCGATGCGCCGCGCGATGCCGTAGCCGTGAAGCGGGCCCATCGCTTGGAGCGTTTTCAAAATCATCAGGGCCAACGTGCCTTGCCACACATCTGCCTTCTTGGTCATGTTCCTCCTATGGGTTTCCAATACGGCGTATACCACACCTCCTATGGGAAAGCAATAGGAGAATCTCATTTTTTGTGGCGCCGGGCGATTTGACGTTCCGGGCATCCTCTGCTACGATCTTTCCTCGCCGGTACAGATCCTGCCTTTTGCCGGTCTCGTCGGGCTTTCGTGTTATGCGCAAACTTCCTTTTTCAGAATCGTTGAGAGTGATTGGTCGCGGAACGATGAATTGGATGGCCCAGCGTCCCATCGTCGTGTCGTTCGAGGTCACCGACTCCTGTACCTGCGACTGCCATCATTGCGATCACGGCGGCCCGAAGGACGATTCGCGAAATCTGAAGCCTTCCGATTTCCGGCGATACATGAAGGTGTTGAAGCCGTGCGTGGTGCAGCTTTCCGGAGGCGAGCCGTTGCTGCGCCCGGACATCGTGGAGATCGCGCGTGAAGTCAAGGACGGCTCCGGCCTGCCGTACCTCATCCTCGTCTCCACGTGGTCGCGCATGACCAAGGATTTGTACCTGAAGCTGCGTGACGCCGGGGTGAATCAGTTCTCCGTCAGCCTCGATTTTCCCGATGAGCGGCATGATGATTTTCGCCGCCTGCGCGGGCTTTATCAACACATCAGCAAAGTCATTCCCGAATGCGCCGCCTTGGGATACGACGACATCGTCCTGAATACTTGCATCACCAGCTCCAACGTCGACGAAATCAACCGCGCCGCGGATCAGGCGAAGCAGTGGGGCGTCAACATGTCGTACAGCGCCTATTCGCCGCGACGCATTCAGAATTGGGATTACTTCCTCAATACGCCAGAACAACTCGACACCATGCGGCGGCAGCTCGCCGAGGTGAAGTCGCGCATGAACGACTCCCATTGGATCGTGAATTCCGTGAGCACGCTCGACGCCACGCGACGATACTTTGAGGAGCGCCAAATGCCCGGCTGCAAGGCCGGCCTGCGTTTTCTCGTGGTCACCGCCGATGGTCAATTGCAGCCGTGCTCCATGCAGTTTCATAAGTTCGGGCTGCACGAGCAGTCGCGCATGATCCGGGAATTCACCGAGAAAAACACCTGCGGCGAATGCTACGTCTCCATTCGGTCCTACCTCGATAAGAGTTTTCCGCAGTTGCTGTGGGAAAACGTCTCCGGCTTTTTCTCCTTCAAAAGCCGCTCCGCCGGTTGTTGAAGATTTTCAGAAGAGCTTTTCAGCAACCCACTGGCCTCCTCTCCTTAATTCTGATACCTTGACGTGCATCATGCCGGCCAAGGTGCGCCGAGCGTTTTCAAGGTGCTTGGCATTTCCGCGGGCGGTTCCTTTCGGCGCATTTGTGTGGGAGGCTTTCTCATGACCAAGACACTGCTCGAAATCTGTTGTGGCTCCATCGACGACGCCATTGAAGCGGAGCGAGGCGGCGCGGATCGGGTGGAACTATGCTCCGCGCTTTTCTTGGGCGGACTCACGCCTTCGCTCGGCACGGTTCTGGAGGCGAAGGCTCAGTTGAAAATACCGGTGATGGTGATGATTCGACCTCGCGGCGGAGGTTTTTGTTACACCGACGCCGAGTTCGCGACAATGGAACGGGACACCGCGCTCGCCGTCGAGAGCGGCGCCGATGGAATTGTTTTTGGAATTCTGAGAGCGGATGGCGAGATCGATCTCGATCGCTGCGCCAAAATCAGAAAACTGATTGGCGATCGGCAAGCAGTTTTTCACCGGGCATTCGATGTGACTCCGGATCCTTTCAAGGCGCTCGACCAATTGATTGGATTAAGAATGACGCGAGTGCTGACCAGCGGTCAAGAGGATTCGGCCTTGGAAGGGTGGGCGCTCATCAAAAAGTTAATTGAGCAGGCAGCCGTTCGCATCGAGGTGTTGCCGGGAGGCGGCATCAAGCCGCGGCAAGTTCGACAGGTCGTGAAGGCCACCGGGTGTGGGCAGATTCATCTCACCGCGTTTTCGAAGCAGGTGGATTCGTCCGCTCAACATCGGCCGTCGGTCACGTTTGGAGGAGCACTGACACCTCCGGAAGATGAATTCTTGATGACCGATCGGCGGTTGGTGCAGCAAATCGCCGCCGCGCTGAAAGAATGAATTC
>CAZIDA010000246.1:0-5662 GCA_964537865.1 uncultured Acidobacteriota bacterium | reverse complement strand
ACGCCGCGAACGATCGACGTGGCCCAAGCCCGCACCGCCGCGTACGCTTGCATCGCCGGCGTGGGCTTCGACTCCGAAGTCACTCGCCGCGCCAATAATCGAAACGGCTTCATTCGCGGGCCGCTGCTTTATCCCTGGTCCATCGTCAGCACTCTGTTTTCATTTCGCCCGCGACAGGTGAAGATCCGGTGCGATGATCAAGAATATGAAGGGGGCATCATGTTCGCCGTGGTCGCGAACGCGTCCAGCTATGGCCGCGGCATTCGCATCGCGCCCATGGCCTCGCTCGACGACGGCGCGCTGGACGTGTGCATCGTTCAACCCATTTCGAAATTCAAACTGCTCCGCATCTATCCCAAGACGTATCGCGGCGCTCACGTCGGTTATCCCTTCTTCATTAAACTTCGCGGACGAAACATTGAAATTGAATCCGATGAGCCGTTGGAGTTGTTTGGAGACGGAGAATATTTGGAGCCCACTCCCACGCGCATTCAGATGGTCCCGCAGTCGCTGAAGATCGTGACGCCTTCACGCTGATTCGAGCGCCCACCATGATTTCTTTCTTGACTCCAAAGATTGTAGCGATCACGCTTACGGCCTATCTCCTGGGATCCGTCTCCTTTTCTTTTCTCGCCGGTCGATGGCATGAGCGAGATCTTCGGGACTCGGGGAGCGGCAATCTCGGCGCCATCAACACGGCTCGCGTGTTGGGACCGGCCTCGGGTGTCGTCGTTTTGATTCTCGACATGGCAAAAGGATTTTTTGCGGTTTGGGTCGCGAAGCATTTTTCGTCTGATCCCACCGCTATCTTCCTGGCATGTTTTGCGGTCATGCTGGGTCATAACTTTTCGATTTTTTTAAAATTCTCCGGCGGAAAAGGCATCGCGGTTGCGGGAGGGTTCCTTCTGCTGATTTCCCCGCTGACGTTCGCCGCGGAATTAGCTGTGGGAGGAATTTCGATCCTCCTTTCCAAAGACATGCATCTCGCTGCCATCGTCATGCTCATCGCTCTTGCGCCGCTGCTCGGATTCTTCGGTCACTCCTGGACCTTCTTCGGATGGGGTCTCGCGCTCGCTGTGTTGAGCCTGGTGAGACACAAACGCGATCTGCTGAATTTGTGGAAGAAAACGAGTGGGCCCGTTGTTAACGGAAGCCGCGGCGACCAATCGGGGGAATGAAAACGATCCCGTCGATTTGAACCGATTGCAACCTCGTTTCCGAAAGGATCTGGCTCTGTCTTTCGCCCCTCCGGGGCTCCATAGATACGACGCCGGATTCCGGGGGCTTACGCCCCCGGCTACTCAATGCCGTCCCTTCGGGACTATTTTCGGGGCAGTCGCTCATGCCCCGATGCATCAGGGCACTCAAGGGCATGAAGATTGCAGGCTTTTCATAATGCCAGCCCGTTAGGGCGATAGTCCGCCGCAGGCGGATAGCCCCACGCGTGAGCGTGGAGATTCGGTCGGATCGGTAAGACGCAGCCCGCCTTGGCGGGCGACACAAACTTATTTTCGGGGCAGTTTTCATGCGCTGTAATCGCACCCTGGTGCACGAAAACCGCCACGTCGTTTTGGCACAGGCCCGTAGGGCCGGAAGAATCGTAGCCCCACGCGTGAGCGTGGGGAAACCGGAGCGAGGGAGCATTAAGCCCGCCTTGGCGGGCGAAAGAAAACCTGTAATACTCCGCGCTCGGGTTGCTGTCGTTTGCTTCAAATACGTTATGCCTGCATCTCCAAACATTCGCATTCGCCCCATCGAGAAAACCGACTTCGAGCGACTCTACGCCATCGATCAAGCGTGCTTTCCGCTGGGCGTGGCTTACTCGCGATACGAAATGCGGTGGTTCATAACTCGAAAAGGCGCGTTCGGTTTTGTCGCTGAAGCCGCGCCTGTTGACGCAAACGCCGCATCGGGTGAATCCATTATCGGATTTATTCTGGGGTGGAAAGAGCGCAACCGCGCCGGCCACATCATCACGCTCGACGTGTTGGAGCCGTATCGTCGACGCGCCGTCGGCGCCCTGTTAATGAAGAAAGCTGAAGAAGAATTCGTGTCATCGCGCATCCGTCTCGCCGTGCTGGAAGTGGCGGTGAGCAATGAGGCGGCCCTGAGCTTCTACAAGAAGTTTGGTTACGAGGTTTCGGAGCGGCTGGGAAGTTACTATCCCACTGGTGAAGACGCGTTCGAGATGATCCGGTGGCTGGAAAGCGAAGCGTCATCCACTTGAAAGATCGCTCAGCTCGACGCGCTTTCAATCGTTGTCGCGCTGAAATTCTGCGCCATGGCGATTCGACGCGCGATGGACGGATGGCTGTGAAAGAAAAACTCGATCCATCGATTGGGCTGACGTTCCGCCAGATTCTTCGCGGCGAGCTTTTCCATAGATGAAATGAAGGCTTCCGTATTCCCGGTGTTCTCGAGCGCGAATCGATCGGCCGCCCGCTCGGCGCGCCGGGACAGTCCGTTCACCAGCGGCAACGCGAGGAGAGAGAAGAGAGTCGCGATTCCCATCAACAGCGGCAGATTAGCCACGTCGGAGATCGAGGAGAATCCAAAATATCCGGTCAACTTTCCCAACACCCGATCCATCAGGTAGAAGACCACGAAGGCGAAGAAGCTCTGCTGGAACATGCCCCTCCAAGTGTCGCGATGAACGTGATGTCCCACCTCGTGCGCCAAGATCACTTCAATTTCGTCCGCTGAAAAATCGCGCAACAAGGTGTCGGCCAAAATGATGCGGCGCGTGCGGCCCAGGCCCGTCAAGGCGGCATTCGCCTTGTTGCTCTTCTCGCTGATCTTCCAGTTGTATACGCCCCGGACACGCGTGTGCCATCGCTCGCACAGCGCCGTCAAGCGTTGCTTCAGACTTTCATCTTCCAGCGGTTCGAATTTGTAGAAGAGCGGAAAAAGCAAGACGGGCGCGAGTTGCGCCATGATGATGCCAAAGACAGAGAAAGCCGCCGCTCCCATCCACCACCATGCGCTCGGAAATCGCCGGAGAAGAAGGTAAACCAATTCCGCGGCGGCGAGGGCGAGCACAGATCCCAGAAGAAATCCCTTGAGCTCATCCCACCACCAGCTTCGCAGCGTTTGGTTCGACAACTGAAAGCGTCGCTCTACGAGGTATCCGCTCCAAAACGACAGTGGAAGGTGCAGCAGGTCGTTGCCGAGAGAAAGAGCGATCACGTAACCGAGAACGATGAGCGCCGCGTTGCCGGTGTACGCCATCACCCACTCCCGAAGCCGAATGGAAAGCCCGCCAAAAAGCAACACCAGCAGAAACGCCCCGGTCAGCGCAAAGCTGGAAATTGAAAAGGCTCGCTTGATTCGCGTGTAGCGTTTTGGATCGGGGGTCGACGACATGACAATCATTCCTGAAGCGCCGGCCGGATGTTTCCTCTCATCGCTTTAACCACCACAGCACATCGGCGCTGACGGCCATCAAAAAGAAAATTCCGATGAAGCCGTTCACGTTGAAGAACGCGGCATTGACGCGAGACAGGTCGTGCGATTTCACAAGGAGGTGCTCATAAAACAACAGCGCGGCGACGACGGCAATTCCCACGAACGTGATCGCGCCCAGATGAAACACCAGCGCCAGGGCGATCAGCAGCAGCACCATGATCCCGTGCAGCAGCGACGACACGATCAACGCGCCTCGTATTCCGATACTTTTGGGAAGGGAGTGCAGCCCGGCAGCGCGATCGAAGTCCACGTCCTGACAGGCGTAGATGATGTCGAATCCCGCCGTCCACAGCGTCACCGCGGCGCACAGAATGAAGGGTCGCGCATCCAGCGTTCCTCGCACCGCCACCCAAGCGCCCACCGGCGCCATGCCCAAACAAAACCCCAGCACGACGTGCGACCCATCGGTGAATCGCTTGGTCCAGGAGTATCCCAGCAAAATTGCCAGAACGAACGGCGAAAGGATCAGCGAGAGGCGATTGAGTTCGGCGGCGGCCAGGAAAAACACGAGCGCGGAAAGCAGCGTGAAGGCCCAAGCAAATCGCACGCTCAGTTTTCCGGTTTGCAGCGGGCGCATCTGCGTGCGCGGATTTCCGGCGTCGTAAGCCCGGTCGACGATTCGATTGAAAGCCATGGCGGCGCTGCGCGCTCCCACCATGGCGACGACAATCCATGCAAGCGTCCACGCGCCCGGAATGCCGCCTGCCGCCAACAGCGCGCCGATCAGCGCAAACGGCAGCGCGAACACGGAGTGCTCGAACTTGATCATGTCAAGCGTGGTCTTCAAATCATGAAGCAAGGGCATGGCAAGATTTCAGTATCCGGATTTCCAATGGAATGCCGCCGGCTGCTCCAGGCCGATGTGGGCCAAAAGTCGATAGCAAAACTGATTGACCAGATCATCGAGCGTCTTGGGATGAAAATAGAAGGCCGGCATGATGGGAAAAAGCGTGGCGCCGGCGTGAGCGAGCCGCGCCATGTTTTCCAGATGAACTGCGTGAAGCGGCGTTTCGCGGACCGCTAGCACCAGCGGTCGCTTCTCTTTGAGCATGCAGTCGGCCGCGCGCTTGATGAGGTTGTCGATGACGCCGGCGGCAATCGCGCCCAGCGTTCCCACGCTGCACGGTACAATCAACATGGCGTCGACGCGGTGGGAGCCGCTGGCGATGGAAGCGCCGATGTCTTCGTTCGAATGCTCCACGATTTTTCGCGAGGCATGCCCCAACATCGACGCCGACAGACGAACCCCGGTTTTCACCTTCAGGCCCAACTCGTCGCCCAACACGTAGCGCCCGCCATTCGAAATCACAAAGTTGATGACGGCGACGCGGGGATCACCGTCGAGGAGCTGCAGCGCGCGTTGAGCAAAGATCGATCCGCTCGCTCCCGTCACCGCCAAAGTGATTTCTTTTCCCGCACTCGCCGCAAAGCTTCCCGGTGACATGCGTCGGCCTTCTCTCAGTCGTGTCGATGCCTTGGCCATGGAACGTTGAGTTTAATCACAAACTCTAGGAGGGTCAAAAGAAATCTCGACAGAAGCGAAGAGGAAGCGGCCGATCGCGCCGCAACTACGACAGTTTCTGAAATTCTTCTGATAGAATGAGCACGCGCAACTCTCGGCAACCGAAGCATCCATTTCGAGGATCAAGGAGACTTCATCCGGTGAGAGCGGTGGTGCAGCGCGTCAAGCAAGCCCGGGTGACGGTGAGCGGCCGAATCGTAGGAGAAATTGGAATTGGATTGCTCGTCTTTCTGGGCGTGATGAAGGGCGACGCGGAAGCGGATGCTCGCGACCTTGCGGAGAAGATTTCTTCGCTGCGCATTTTTGAAGACGATCAGGGGAAGATGAATCGCGGCCTCGCGGAAGTCGGCGGAGGCATGCTCATCGTCTCGCAATTCACTTTGGGGGGCGATTGTCGCAAAGGCCGGCGCCCTTCCTTCGACGCCGCAGCCGATCCGGCCACGGCGCGATCCCTTTATGAACATTTTGTTGAGCACGTTCGGCGCCTCGGCGTTCCCGCGGCCACCGGGGAATTTCAAGCCCTGATGGAAGTTCATCTCGTCAACGACGGCCCCGTCACGCTGCTCCTCGACAGCCGAAAGCTTTTCTGACCCCGCCTTTTCTCTTCGCCATGCCGACGGTCAGTACCCGCTGAACTCTTCGCTGCGAATATCGTCGTCGTCGACGCCCATCTGG
>CAZIDA010000245.1:0-5666 GCA_964537865.1 uncultured Acidobacteriota bacterium | reverse complement strand
GCTTCGGCGGCGACGCGTTCGTTGACGAAGGCTTCGATGACATCGCCTTGTTTGATGTCGTTAAAATTCTGAAGGGCGATGCCGCATTCAAAGCCGTTTTTCACTTCGCTCACATCGTCCTTGAATCTTCGGAGCGACGCCACCTTGCCTTCGTAAATGACGACGCTGTCACGAAGCAAGCGCACCTCGCTGCTGCGGTTGATCCGTCCATCCAAGATGTAAGAGCCGGCCACGGTTCCCACTTTGGGAACACGGAACGTGTCTCTGACTTCGGCGCGGCCCAAATACACCTCGCGATACTTGGCCTCCAGCATTCCAGCCATGGCCTTCTTGATCTCATCGCTGATCTCGTAGATGATCGTGTGCAGCCGGATATCCACCTTTTCCTGTTCCGCCAATTCCATGCCCTTGCGTTCCGGCCGGACATTGAAGCCGATAATGATGGCGTTCGACGCCGACGCCAGCAACACATCGGTTTCGGTGATGGCGCCCACGCCGCTGTGAAGCACCTTGACTTTCACCTGTTCGCTGGACAACTTCTGGAGCATGTCGCCGATCACCTCGACCGATCCTTGCACATCGGCTTTCAAGATGATGGGCAGCTCTTTGATCTCTCCCGCCGCCATCTGCTCGTGCAATTGATCGAGTGTCAAGCGGGACGACTTGGCCAGCGCGGCTTCGCGCAATTTGGTTTGGCGATAGGCGCCGATCTGTTTGGCCTTCAAAGTATCGGCCACCACCTGGAATCGATCGCCGGCCTGAGGGACCCCTTCGAGACCCAGCACTTCCACCGGTGTGGCCGGGCGCGCCACATCGCACGGGACTCCCTTGTAATCAAATAAAGCTCGCACCTTGCCGTAGCAAGCGCCCACGATGAAAGAATCGCCGATGCGCAGCGATCCGTTCTGAACCAGCGCGGTGGCCACCGATCCGCGGCCCCGATCCAGCTTGGCTTCCAAGACGGTTCCGGTCGCCGGAATGTCCGGATCGGCCTTCAATTCCGCTAGGTCGGCCACCAGCAGAATCATCTCCAGCAGAAGATCGATGTTCGTTTTCTTTTTTGCCGAGACTTCCACCGTGACGGTTTTCCCGCCCCACTCCTCGGGCATCAAATCCAATTCGGTGAGCTGTTTCTTCACGCGCTCGGGGTTGGCGTTGGGCTTATCGATTTTGTTGATCGCGACGATGATCGGGACTCGGGCGGCGCGCGCGTGATCGATGGCCTCGCGCGTCTGCTGCATGATGCCGTCGTCGGCCGCCACCACGAGCACGACGATGTCGGTGACGCTGGCGCCGCGCGCTCGCATCAATGTGAAAGCTTCATGGCCGGGAGTGTCGAGAAACGTAATCTTGCGTCCCTTGATTTCCACCTGATAAGCGCCGATGTGCTGGGTGATTCCGCCGGCCTCGCCCTCGCTGACGTTCGTCTTTCGGACGCAGTCGAGAAGAGAAGTCTTGCCGTGATCGACGTGTCCCATCACGGTCACCACCGGCGGACGCGGCAGTAATTTCTCGGGAGAAGGCGCCGCTTCGGTGACCATCTGAGCTTCTTCTTCAAAGGTGATGACGTTGACATCGGCATTGAAGTCTTTAGCCAAGTCCGTCGCCATCTGCGTATCCAAAGTTTGATTGATGGTGACGAGAATTTCTTTCTCGAGGAGCTTCTTGATGAGGTCGCGGCCTTTGACCTCCAACTTCTCGCCGAGATCCTTGATGGTCACGCCTTCTGTAATCGTAATGGTTCTGTGTTCACGTGGAATGACGGGCTCGGCGATGCGAGGCTTGGGCCGTAGCCCCCTCATAATTTCTTCAGCCGCCTCTTGCCGACTTGCGCGACGTCCGCCGCGTTGCGCTCCGAGAGGCCGGCCACGACGTTGCCCGATCGGCGTGGGAGAGGGCGCCCCGCCGCTTCCCGGTACTGTCCGCGGACGAGGTTTATAGATAGGCGCGCCTAATCCGGGCTGCCCTGACGCCGATCCGGCGCCTACCGGGGGTCTGCGCGTCGGGTGCAGGGCCTTATTCATTTCAAGTTTTCTTCCAGCATGCGCCCCTTTGGCCGCTTGAGGCTGAGTCCCATGACGGCGATCGTGTGAAGGCGGGGGAACATGTTTGTCGGCTGTGGCGCTTGCCGGCCTGCCCATCGCCACCCGTCGCAACTCCGCCAGCGAAGTTACGCGACTCGGTCTCTGTGGCGCCGGCGGAGCCGTCGCAGGCGAAGGTAGTGGCGAGACCTGCGGAGTTGTCGGCGCCGAAGCTTTGACGGCGCTCACCGTACTTGGCGGAGCTGACACAGACGCCGTTGGTGGCGCCGGCGGCTTGATCTCGACAGGCGCCAGTTCAACCGTGGGTTCTTGCCGTTCTGATGGAATGGGTTTCGGTTTGGCTTCTTCCGGAGCGACTTCGGTCGGCGCTTCAATCTTGGGAGGGACAGCGGCGATCTCAGGAGATGGCTGCGGCGCCGCCTCTTTCCTCTTGGCCTCTTGCTTAGCCCTCCGTTTTTCTTCTTGGGCTCGCTTCTTCGCGGCCGCTTTCTCTTCCTCTTTGGCTTTCTTTTCCGCCTCTTTGCGCGCCTTCTCTTCTTGCTTTTTCTGGCGTGCTTTTTCTGCGCGTTCCTGTTTGCGGGCCTCGGCGCGCTCCACTTTTCCGCGCTCTGCCTTCTCCTCTTCTTCGTGTTCCTTTTCTTCACGCGACTTACGATTGGCGTAGTATTGCTCTTTGGCGTCGGGCTTCAGCTTGAAGTAGCGGTCCAAAAACTGCTTCACTTCTCCGGCCTCGAGGTGGCTGGAGGAAGTTTTTCCCTTGATTCCCAACGCATTCAACCGGGTCACAATCTCAGCGGCGCGCTTGATGCCGAGATCTTGCGCCAAGTCGTAAATTCGGTATTGCGGCATTCACTGGCTCCTTCGAGAATCAGGCTCGATATTATAATCCGGCCCTTCTCGTTGCGGAAAAAAAGTTTGATCACTTCACCCGCATAGCACGCTCCTTCGGTTCTTTCTTCGAACTTCGAATGCTCCTCATGATTCTTCTTCTTGCTCGCTCTTCTCGATGGATTCGGCATCCGGGGATTCTGCAGGCTCTGTCGATTCAGCCGGCTCTTCTTCGCTGCTCGCGCTTTCCTCTTCCGAAGACGCGGACTCTGATTCGACCGGCGGTTCCTGCTCTTCCATGGCGGCGGCTTCTTCACTTTCGGCTTCGTCTTCCGACTCGGCGGTCTCTTCTGCAAGCTCGGCCGTCGCTTCCGTCGCCGCGGCTTCCTCGGCGGCTGCGGCTTCGGACGCTGCAGCTTCGGCTTCAGCGGCAGCCGCTTCGGCGGCCGCTTCCTCAGCGGCTTCAGCCGCCTCCTGAGCTTCAAGCGCCTCGTAGAACTTCTCGACGGCGTCTCGAATCTTCTCAACCATCTTCTCGCCGATGCCGGGCAATTGCATCAATTGCTCCGGCGTTTGGTTGCCCAAATCCTCAACCGTCTTGATGCCGGCTTCCTGCAGCTTCTCCACCAACTTCGGTGTCAGGCCCTCCAAGTCCGCGATGGAGGTTTGAGCGTGAGCCATGGCGGCCATTTGCGATTCCACTTCGCGCCGCTTCTCTTCTTCACTCTTGACGTCGATGTGCCAGCCAATCAGCTTCGAGCCTAGGCGCACGTTCTGGCCTTTCTTGCCGATGGCCAAAGACAATTGCGAATCTTCGACCACGACTTCCAACTGCTTGTCCTCAGAATCGAGGATGGCCACGCGGCTGACCTTGGCGGGACTGAGCGCGTGGGTGGCGAAGGAAATTACTTCGTCGGAAAATTGAATGATGTCGATCTTCTCGCCGCGCAACTCGCGGATCACCGCTTGCACGCGCAAGCCTTTCATTCCGACGCACGCGCCAACGCTGTCAACGTCACGATCTTTGGAGAGAACCGCAATCTTAGTCCTCTCGCCGGCCTCGCGCACGCAACCCTTTATCTGAACCGTTCCGTCGTAAATCTCCGGCACTTCCATTTCGAACAGCCGAACCACCAATTGAGGATCGGCTCTCGAAAGAACCACCTGCGGCTGTTTTGAACTCTTTTCCACGCGCACGATGACGGCGCGAATGCGTTCGCCGAAAGAGAATTTCTCCAGCTTCGATTGCTCTCGCTTGGGAATGATCCCTTCGCTCTTGCCGAGATCCACAATGATGTCGCCGTTCTCAAAACGCTTGACGGTGCAGTTCATCAGCTCGCCGATGCGATTGTTGTACTCGTTGTAAATATTATCGCGCTCGGCTTCCCGGACTTTCTGAAAGATGACCTGCTTGGCCGTCTGAGCGGCGATGCGTCCCAAAACGTCAATCGATTTCTCGACGCGCAGATCTTCATCGATCTGGATTTTCGGATTGATCTTCTGCGCTTCCTCCAAAGCAACTTCCTTCGAGGGATTCGTCACCTCTTCAACCACTTTCCGGACCGAAAAAACGTTGATGCGTCCGGTGTCGGGATCGAACTTCGCCACCATATCTTCGCTTGTCTTGTAATACTTTCGAGCTGCGACAAGCAGCGCATCCTCGACCGCGGTCAAGACGACTTGTGGATCAATCCCCTTCTCTTTGGCCAATTGATCAATGCTCTCGAACAACTGATTCAGCATGAAGATGCACCTCAATCGCTAAACTTAAATCACGACTCAGAGGAACCCCGCCCCAGCGTTAGCCCTTTGAAGGCAGGGCAATCACTCAATCCGCCAGCGCCTGAAGGCCGCGCCTTCGCGGCCACCCGGCTTCACCATTCCACTACGAGATTGGCTTTCTCGATTTCGTCGAACGGGATTTCGATATGATGAGTACGAGAGAGTGCCAGTGTAATGGTCCCGCGATCAAACTTCAGCAGCCGCCCTTGAAACGATCTTCCCTTCTCAATGGGCGTGCGTGTTTGAATCTTGGCCATCCGGCCGAGGAAGCGCTCAAAATCTGCGGCGCGGGTCAATTTTCGATCTAGGCCAGGTGAAGAGACTTCCAGGTTATAGTGATAAGGAATCAAATCTTCCACGTCCAAAAGCGTCCCTAAACGCCGGCTGATTCGCTCGCAATCTTCCAAGTTCACACCCTCCGGGACGCGGTCAATAAAAATTCGCAACACTCGCCGGCTGGAGGCGCCAATCCATTCGGCTTCCATCAGTTCCAGCCCTTCTTCCGCAACCACGCGGTCGATCAAAGACCGAATTGGTTCCATCAACTCCATGTGATCTACCTACAACAAAAAAGTGGGCTTGCGCCCACTTCGACGAATTGTGAGTATACTTGGCGGTCAGATTAATTGCAAGAGGTATTCTAGGAGTCTCCGTCGCCTTGCCTTGACACTTCAAATTTAAACGTGCTACATAAGAGGCGAGAAAAAAAGTTCCAGATCGCACAATCATTCTCCGGAGAACTGGGCTGCGATCATGAACTGACATGTTTCTTTTGGAATTCGGCGCGCTGAAGCAAACGAAGCTATCTCATGATCAAGAAATACACTGCGTACGTTGACTTTGACCGTTTACAGCGAGACTTGAACCAGTTGGTCGATGAACTCACGCGTTTGGGGCCGGACATCGCGACCTGGTCTTCCGGGACCTGGCATCCGTCGGTGGATATTTGCGAAACCAAGGGCGACGTCATCATTTATGCGGAGCTTCCAGGCGTGCGGCGTTCCGATGTCACGG
>CAZIDA010000244.1:0-5668 GCA_964537865.1 uncultured Acidobacteriota bacterium | reverse complement strand
GCCGACCGCTGGCTGCTGACGGAGTACGATCGCGACGTCATCCGTCCGCACGCCATGGGAAAGTTCAAAGATCTGCTGGAAGCCACCGCGCATTCACCGGCCATGCTCTTTTATCTCGACAATTGGCTGAGCGTCGATCCCAACGCGCCGCCGCCTCGGGCCCGCGCAGCGCGGCGATTCAATCGATTCGGTCAACCGCTCCCCGTAAGGCGCGCGACGCAGAATCCGGCTCCGGCGCAGAAGCGTGGACTGAACGAGAATTACGCGCGCGAGCTGATGGAGCTGCACACGTTGGGCGTCGACGGAGGCTACACCCAAAAAGATGTGATCGAAGTGGCGCGCTGTTTCACCGGATGGACGATTCGCGCGCCGCGTCTGGGCGGCGGGTTTTACTTTAATCCGCGCCTGCACGACAACGGCGTAAAGGTCGTACTCGGACACAAAATTCACGCGGGCGGCGAAAAGGATGGGGAAGAGGTTCTGGATATTTTGGCGCATGATCCTTCTACCGCGCACTTCATCGCCAAAGAGTTGGTGGCGCATTTCGTCTCCGACAATCCTCCGGAGTCCTTGGTACAACGCGTCGCCGCGACGTACATACGAACCGACGGCGACATCCGGGGAATGCTGCGGACGATTTTCTTTTCGCCGGAGTTCAATTCCACCCAGGCCTATCGCGCCAAGGTGAAATCGCCGTTTGAGTTGGTCGTGAGCGCTATTCGCGCTTCCGGCGGCGACACCAACGCCGCGCCGCAGTTGCTGGGATTCATCGCGCGCATGGGCGAGCCGTTGTTCATGTATCAAGCGCCCAGCGGATATCCGGACCGCGCCGGCGAGTGGCTGAACACCGGAACGCTGTTGACGCGAATGAATTTTGGTTTGACGCTCGCCGCCAATCGGATTCCCGGAACCAACGTCAATCTTTCGGCGCTGCTCGGCAATGTGTCGCCGGAACAAGCAGCCGCCGTGCGAGCGCGGCTGTTGAAAATCTTTTTGAATGGAGACGCGAGCGACCGAACTCGCGCCGCTTTGAACAAGGGTGAGCACAGTTTGATGGAAGACGCTTCGCGACAGGCAGGCGCATCGCTTCCGGCTCGAGCGCTGCCCATCGAAGTCGCCGGATTGATTTTGGGCTCCCCTGAATTTCAGCGGCGATAAGAAATGTTAAGGACCACCATCATGGGAATCACACGACGCTTCTTTATGAAATCGAGTGGGCTGGCCATTGCCGGCCTTGGAAGCATGACCGCGATGCCGCGCTTTTTGCTGCGCGCTTCAACGTGGAACGACGAAATGAACATGGCGCCCGGTCTTCGCCCGCGTCACAAGACGCTGATCGCGATTTTCCAGCGCGGCGCCGCCGACGGATTGAACATGGTGATTCCGTTCGCTGAGCAAAATTATTACGCGATGCGGCCGACCATCGCCATCCCGACGCCGAAAAACGGCGATGAGGAAACGGCGATCGACCTCAACGGATTCTTCGCGCTGCATCCGGCGCTCGCGCCCTTCAAGCCGCTGTACGACGCCGGATACTTGGCGATCGTTCATGCCGCCGGCTCTCCCGACCATACGCGCTCGCATTTCGACGCCCAGGATTTTATGGAGTCCGGCACGCCCGGCGTGAAATCCACTCCCGACGGATGGCTCAACCGCATCGTTCAAGCGCAGCCCATGCCCAAGCAAACTCCCTTTCGCGCCGTGGCGTTGAGTCCGCAAATGCCGCGAAGCCTTTCCGGCGCCGCCCCGGCCGTGGCCCTCGCGAATTTGAACGGCTTCGGAATTCGCGCCGGAAAATTCACCGATCAACTCACCGCCGCTTTTGAAACGCTCTACGACGATCCGGGAAAAGATCGCGTGCGTCAAACCGGCGCTGAGAGTTTCAAAGCCGTGCAATTTCTGAAGGAAGTCAATCCTCAACGATTCCAACCCGAGAACTGCGCCGCGTATCCGAATGGTCCGTTTGGAAACGCGCTGAAGCAGATCGGGCAATTGATCAAAGCGGATGTGGGACTGGAAATCGCGTTCACCGATATCGGCGGATGGGACCATCACGTCGCCGAAGGAAACGCGGGGGGCCAACTGGCGAACCGGCTTCGCGAATTCAGTCAAGGCATCGCTGCGCTCACCACGGACCTGGGCGATCGCATGGAAGACGTGGTCCTCGTCACCATGTCCGAGTTTGGCCGGACGGCGCGCGAGAACGGCAATCGCGGAACCGATCACGGCCACGCGAATTGCATGTTTGTCGTGGGAGGTCCGGTGAAAGGCGGCAAGGTGTACGGACAATGGCCCGGCCTCAGCGACGGCCAACTGAACGAAGACCGGGATTTGGCGTTGACCACGGATTTTCGCGACGTCTTCGGCGAGATCGTTCTCCGCCATCTCGGCTGTCAGAATTTACAGAAGGTCTTCCCGGGCTACGCCGCGTCGCCGGAAAAATTCCGCGGGTTCATTCGAACCTGAAATCACTCTTCACGGGTTCGGCCGCTCCGAGGTCGACGCGGCCCTGCCGGCAAAGAGATTTCAGATTGAGGCGCTTCCTTGCGCAATTCGCAAACGCGAATCCCCGCTACCCCCTCTTTCGACGAATCTGCGATAATACCGCCAGCCTGAATTGGGCGCGATTCCAATCCACCTTAATCGACGATCCTCTTGGAGGTTGCCATGCACGTACTGGTTTCGGGAGGCACTGGACTGATCGGGTCGCACATCATCGATGAACTCTTGGCCTCGGGAACTCATCGAGTGGCTTGCGCGTCGCGACGCGTGAGCCGCGAAAATCGTTGGGGCCATCGCGTCGAAATGCGTTGGGGCGACGTGCTCGACGCCGATTCCCTCGATGAAGCCACCGACGGAATCGATGCCGTCATCCATTGCGTACAGTTTCCCAATCATCCCATCGAAAACGTCAAGAAGGGCTGGACCTACATCGACATCGATGGGCGCGGCACGGAGCGCATGGTGGCCGCCGCGAAGAAAAATCACGTCAAGCGCTTCGTCTATTTAAGCGGCGCTGGAGCAGGGCCGGAAAAAACCGAGCCGTGGTTTCGCGCCAAGATGATGGCGGAGCGCGCCATTCAAGAGAGCGGAATGGAGTACGTCATCCTGCGGCCGTCGTGGATTTACGGACCGGAAGATCGCAGCCTCAACAAGTTTCTGACCTTCACCAAATTTCTTCCCTTCGTTCCCGTGCTTGGAAATGGAAAGTCGAAGGTGCAGCCGATTTCGGTCTTCGACGTGGCGCGGGTGGCGGCCAAAGCGGTCGATGCGCGAGAAGCGACCAATGAGATTTTCGAGCTGGGCGGACCGCAGGCCCTGACCATGGACGAAATCATTCACACGGCGCTTCGCGTGGCCGGCAAAAGGCGATTTCTCTTTCACCAGCCCGCCACGCTCATGAAGCTCGTCGCATCGCTGCTGCAGATTCTGCCCAACCCGCCGCTCACCCCCGCCGCCATCGATTTTATCTTGATGGAAGAGCCGGTCGACCCGAGCAAAGCGGAGCAACTCTTCGGAATGAAATTCGTTTCGCTGGAAGAGGCTTTGAAGAAATACCAGGACTAGTGTCCACCGCGGAGACGCCCGCCGCGGCGGGCCGAGGTAGCGCAGAGAAATTCTCTGTGGAATCTCTGCGCACTCGGCGTCTCTGCGGTGAATAACCCGACCGGTCAAGAGCGACCTCCTTGACCTGGAACAAACCCCGCCGATGATGGAGCGGACCGGTAACCGCTGTCCTCAAAAAATCCTAAAGCCCGGTATATCCGAATCCGATATGTATAATGTAAACGGCGCCAGTCCGTGAGATGAGGACGCCTGCCTGAGCCAAGAGCTCGGCTTCGGGCGATCTCACCGGTCATCCAATTCAAAATGCATAGGAGGACTTTTGTGATGGGTCTCTTCAAACGCTCAGCTTTGCTCTTTGGATTCTTTGTGATTTGCTGCCTTATGGCGGCGGGAAGCATTCAAGCGCGGCATCGTCCTGCGCTCTCTCCCGCCGAAGACTTCGATCTTTCTGGATTGCCCCCGCGTCCCACCAATTTTGTGGAGCAACAGATTTTTGAATTCGTCCGGACGCACCAGCGCGGCGACCTCGTCAACGCCGCTCTGATTCAACACAAGCTGGCAAAGTACTACGCCGACAAAGGCGACTTCGCCCGCGCCCGCGAGGCGGAACATCGCGCCGAGCTTGCGGAAGGCAAAACACCGTCCCATGGCGGCGAGCGTACTCCCGCGTTTGGCGAAGTGCCGATGCAGACATTCTCGAATACGCCGATGGGCGACTCGAACCATTCCTCGAACAGCCCTGCTGCCGGCACGCCGCCGCAGCCTTCAACGTCTACTTACACGCCCATCCCCATGGCTTGGGAACTCTGTGAAGCGAAGGACCCGATGTTTGCCGGAACGCCCACGCCTTTCACCGGGATTTGGTATCTCTACAAGGGCGGAAGCTCCGAAGAGACCTGGGAGTTTTTTGGCGACAGCATGTTTCGGCACACCTGGATTTCCGCGGGCGTGGGCGTCAGCGCCCGGACGTCTCAAAGAGGCCGGTTTCGCATCTCCGGGAACACCATCACCTTTCACATCACCAGCCAGACCGGCGGATCGGTGAGCGGATCGTCGAGCGGCGGATCGCTTCTCACCGGCGGCACGCAATGCAAAGACGAAACCCAGCACATGAGCTTTCGTCTTTTGGGCTCTCAAGGCGCCGACGGTATCGTGCTGAACGGCGCGAAAATCAAGCTTCGATCGCGATAGCGAGTGCCGAAGACATGCGCTTTCCACATGTCTTCGTTCGCGCTTGGCAACAACTCCACTCCACCAAACTCCGCCCTTTGCGGGAGGATCGCACACATGCCAAACACGCATGTGTGCGGCACCCCGCATCCGCTGTTCCTTCCACGTGGCGGACGCCGGTCTTCTCACCGGCGTCACCTCACAACTCCTTGACAACCCTATTTCAGCGGACTACGATTTCTTCCGACAACTGAATTCTTTCGTCACCCCCTGACGGAAATCACCGACACCCATTCAGCTTTTATCAGAGGAGGTTTCGATGCGGCGATTTTTCTTGTTCATGAGTCTGGTTCTCGTGATATCTGTGCCGGCTTTTGCGCAGGACACGCCCAAGGTGGAAGTGTTTGGAGGCTACTCCTATTTCCACACTCCTCCCGGATATTATTCCAACCAAGGTGGCGGGCCATACACCAGCGTTTCTAACAATCCCAGCTTGAACGGATGGAACGTGTCGGTGGCCGGGAACGTGAATTCGTGGCTGGGCATTGTTGCCGACTTGGGCGGATACTATGCCAACGCGGAGACTGCCACGTTCGTGCACGGCATCATCCCGACGACAGCATTCGGGACCACCAACGTCCGGCTGTATTCGTTTCTCTTCGGCCCGCAATTGTCCTATCGAAAGAATGAACGGTTCACGCCTTTCATCCATGCGTTGTTTGGAGGCGTGCGTCAGAGCTTTGGCCCGGAGATCACTGCTGTGGCCAACCCGCAGACCGACTTCGGAATGGCGCTGGGAGCGGGATGCGACGTGAAAGCGTCGGAACATCTGGCCATCCGTGTCATTCAGGCCGACTACGTCCGAACGCGCTTTGGATTCAAAGCCGAGAACAACGTTCGCCTGTCCTTCGGCGTGGTCGCGCGATTTTAG
>CAZIDA010000243.1:0-5692 GCA_964537865.1 uncultured Acidobacteriota bacterium | reverse complement strand
GCTCCACCTGGAGGATATCCATGGCTATCGCACTATCGAACTAGAGAGTGTTAGGTTGAAGGGATACGAGGATTACGAGAAGGTATATACCTTAAAGAAGATTGATGACCCGATTCCCCGAGGAAAACAGTTTGTGAATCTCGCGTGTGGTGCTCTTGGCTCCCCTTCGAATCGAGTGATTGACGCAATGACTGATTATTATCAGAAAACAAGGACCGGCAAACAGACTCGATGGGAAGAGGTCTCTTATCAGGTCGCGAGGCTTCTCCATTGTCAACATGATAGACTCGTTTTTAAAGCAAACACAACGACTGCGATTTCAACAGCTTTCACCATAACAAAGGAGTTGCTTTCCCGTGGTCTATTAGCGTCCGATAAGAGACATGAACACCACCCCTCTGTCTTGTTGAGCTCAAGCGAGCATCCGGCGGTTTATGAAACGGCCAAACTGACATTTGCTTTGAACGGCCGCAATCCAAACAAGTACGTAAATCAATTCGAGATTGCCACGCTTCTGAAAAACATTGATCGCTTGGGAGAGTGGTTTAAGCAATGGGAAGATGTTGAAGTCCTTTTCTTCCCACACATCACTTGGGGCCGAGGAACTGTGCTTCCATATTGGGCGATTGCTCAAGCATGGAAGCATACTCAAAATGGGACTATGAAGTTCGTGATTGTTGACGGAGCACATTCTCTTGGCCATATCAATGTGGACCTCGAGCCAGACGGATCTCCAGATGTACCATTTGACTTTTATGCCACTTGTGGTCACAAGTGGCTGGCGGGCCCTCAGGGAACCGGCATCCTGTATGTCGCTCAACACCTAATGGAAATTCCGTTTGTGAATCTACGGAATAAGATGCTCGACTCGTTCTCTCTTTACCAAGAAAGAGGTCAATCTGCCACTGGACAACGCGCGATTGCATGTGGTCTTTTTGAGGCTTGCCGTGAGTTCTGTGGCACTGATCCGGATAGTTCAGGTGATGACTTGTGGGAGCAGACTGCTGGGGAACGCCACAAGAAGATCCTTTCATTGACCGAGTATCTCAGGAAGAAGCTTGGACCGCTAGTTAACCGAAGAAAGATCCGCTTTGTTCTACCAGAGAACCAGCGTGTCGTTCGGACCGGTATCACTGCGTTTTCAGTGCCCTCATTAAGCGATTATCCTTCATTGAAGAATAAGCTTGAGGAAAAGGGTTTCAGAGTCACACATGTAAACGTCATGAAGCCGCGGTTCCAGGCAATTCGAATTTGCACCTCCTACAACATGGAGTTCTCTGACGTGGATGACTTCGTTACGGCCTTAGATGAAAGTCTGTCAGAGCCAATTGTCTGAACGACTGATTGACCTTGCTTGCAAGCATTGGGACGGGATGTCGAAGGATTGTTCGTGGGAATGCGGGGGCGGCGAGGATATAGCACTGGCAGTTCTTTACGCCGGGGTTTTGTTTGCAAGCGATATAAACGATGATTTGAAAGCGAAAGCCGCCCCCGCCCCCGAAAACGGGCGTGGCAATCAAGACGATTCCGCAAGTTGCGATTAAATTCTGCGCGAACTGGTGGTCTCGACGGTTCTTCGTACCTTTGTTCGCGCGCCCAGTAGAAAAACATCATTTGGAAATCATGACCCCGCCATATCCACTCAGCGCAATTCCATTTCATCTCCACGGACGCCATGAGAAAGACCGTTTCCGCGTCAACTCTCGCGTCATGAATCTCATCGCAATGATCCCAGCATGAAACTCCATCAGGATTAGAGTATGATTCCCCGGTGAGATTGCGTTGAAATGGAAGATTCCGGTACCAATCCCTGGTTGATTGCCGCCTCCGTCATGCTGGCCACGTTCATGGAGGTGTTGGACACCTCGGTGGCCTCGGTAGCGTTGCCGCACATTGCGGGCGGCATGTCGGCCAGTGTTGACGAAGCAACCTGGGTATTGACCGGCTATCTCATCTCCAACGCCATCGTGCTTCCCTCCACCGGATGGCTTAGCAATTTCTTCGGTCGCAAACAATACCAAATCGTTTCCATTTTGCTTTTCGCCATCGCCTCGGCGCTTTGTGGCGCGTCCACCAGCTATTGGTTTGATCGGCATCGTCATTTACGGCACGACGACGCTGCTGCCGCTGTTCCTTCAAGACCTCCTGAATTACCCGGTGTATCAGAGCGGCTTGGCCGTTTCGCCGCGCGCCTTCGGCGCCATTCTCTCGTTGATTATTGCCGGGAGGCTCGTCGGGCGCGTCGATAGCCGCTTGCTGCTCGGCATCGGCATGGTGATTCGCGCCGTGTCGCTTTTCATGCTGGGCAATCTCAATCTTCAAATCAGCATGTGGAACGTCATCTGGCCGAACATCATCAACGGATTTGCCAATGGTTTTCTCTTTGTCCCGCTGACCACGTTGACGATGGCCACTCTCCCTTACGAAGAGATGGGCAAAGGCACCGGACTGTACAGCCTCACTCGAAACATGGGCGCGAGCTTCGGCGTCTCCATGGTCACGACGTTGCTGGTGCGCGGCGTCGAGCGCCACCAGAATATGATGGTCGGACATCTCACGCCTTATGATCCCGCCTTCCGCGAGACGCTCCACAAGCTCGATCATTTCTTTCTTCTGCAAGGTGGATTGGGAACCGCTTTTCAGAAGGCGGACGCGATGATCGGCGAGATTCTCCGTCAGCAAGCCACGCTGTGGGCCTACATCGACGACTTCCGCCTGCTGGCGATCCTTACTCTGTGCTGCCTGCCGTTCCTGCTCCTGTTTCGCAAAGGATTTATGCGCAAGCACAACACGATGACGAACCCACCACATTCACATGGTGGAATTGCACTTCAAACATTGGGACCGACTAAAGAACAAGCGAAGCCATAGGGCGTCGCGCCGTATCCGCACAGGATCAAGTGGGTGTTGGAATGAGAGGCCAGGGTTCAAATCAATGGCTGGGAGGCAGGGATTCGAACCCCGATACGCAGATCCAGAGTCTGCAGTCCTACCGTTGGACGACCTCCCAACTCGCGCCGTCTGCGCACAGCACAATGGAAGCGCAAAAGGCGCTCTTTTTTATCACATCCCATTGGAATTGACAAGGAAGCCACAACGATCGGCAACGATCACTATCGTCAAAAGCCTCGTGCCAAAGAAGGGATTTTCGATTTCGATTTGGTCCCGGGATGAAGCGGAGAAGCAGAGCGACAGAAAGGATCGATTACGATTCCAATTCCAAAGCCTCCATCAAAACTTTCGGGCGAAAAGGCGAGCAGGTGACATAACGTCCGTCGAGATCGAGGGTGGGCACTTGACGTTTTCCACCGGTCACGCTCATCACCAACTCCGCGGCGCCGGGCACTTCTTCGATGTTGACTTCTTCAAATGGAATATTGCGCGCGCGCAGAAACGCTTTCGCCATTCGACAATCCGGGCACCAGGCTGTGGTGTACATGACGATCTTCTGAATTTTCTTCATCAGATCACCCCGCTTCACCCTCTCTCTTGAGTCTATGTTATCAAACCGGGTATGTTTGGAAACGAACGTCGTGAGTCACCGGTGAAAAACTCGCGGCACAGACTCACCGCAGCAGGTCTGCCCCGAAAATAGACGCGGTTGTTTGACACAACCCTTTCAGGGTTGGGCCGTTGGGGGACAATTCGGTACCCAGGGTAGTCCGCCCAAGAGTGGGCGGACAACCCTGGGCTGAGAGCCGCGTCCCCGTTGGGGACGAGGTTGCGATCAGTTCCGATCGACGGGATCATTTTCATCCCCTTGAGTGGTCGCTGCGGCGACCATGAGGGGCTGCACCGAAAATGGCCAAGGGCATCTCTGCGGTCCTCGGCGTCCTCTGCGTAGCAAGTGTCGAAAATCTCGCTTTTTTGACAAGATTTTCAGGTTGCAACGAGATGACCATGACCCCGCGGCGGATTGCGGCCCCGGGCCGCTCTGCGTTGAGGCGCCGTCGCGTCCTGACCACCATCCTCGGGCCTTGGATGCGACCAACCCCCATGAGCGCCTTCCTCGAAGCTCTTACGTCCTTGAAAAGACCGGGGCAGACAAGAGTGTCTGCCCCACTCTCCAAAATCTATTCTCCCGGAAATTTCCCATACTTCCTGACGAAGTCGACGATGCTGCCTTCCCGCAGAATCTGGTGGACGAAACCGGGCATGGACTTCAATTGGAACGATCTCGTCGCCGATTTCAAAACGGCGGTCCCGAAATCGAACTCGACTTCATCGTCGTCTTGAAGCGGATCGACGAGGTCGGCTTCATACAACGGGATTCCCAGGTTCAGCGCATTGCGAAAGAAGATGCGGGCATAGCTTTTGGCGATGACGCCGGCGATGGGCGATTTCTTCAGCGCCACGGCGGCGTATTCGCGCGAGCTGCCGCAGCCGAAGTTTTTTCCCGCGACAATCCAATCGCCCGAACGAACCTCGCGCGCAAACGCCGGGCGGTTCTCGATGAAAGCGTATTTCTGAAGTTCCGAATCGCCGGTCATGTAAGGCGCGTAACGTCCCGGCACGATTTGATCGGTGTCGATGTCGTCTCCAAATTTCCAAACCCTTCCCATAAGATCACCTTCCTACAATTGATCGGATCATATCGTGACAAAAGACGGCCCGTGGCGCCCCAATCGCACCACGGCTACCAGAGCCGCTTGCATTGAACTCACAGTTTGTTCGGGTTCGTGATGAACCCGGTCACCGCGGTGGCCGCGGCCACGGCGGGCGAGCCGAGATAGATTTTCGCTTCCGGCGAGCCCATGCGGCCGCGGAAATTCCGATTGCCGGTGGAGAAGCACACTTCGCCCGCGCCCAGCACGCCCTGACTGCGCCCCATGCACGCGCCGCATCCCGGCGTGGTGAGCGTGGCGCCAAATTCCAGAAGCGTCGTGAGCGTGCCGTCCTTCATCGCATTCATCAGAACCGTGTGCGATGACGGTGTCACAATCATGCGCGTGCCCTTCGCAATTCGTTTTCCGCGCACGAGGCGCGCCGCCGTTTGCAGATCTTCCAAGCGCGAGTTGGTGCAGCTTCCGAGGAATACCGTGTCCACATGAATCGACGCCAACTCGTCCACGTCGTGAACGTTGTCGACCGAGTTCGGCGCGGCCACCTGCGGCGTGAGCGTGGACACATCCATCTGAATGCGTTTGAAATACTGGGCAGCGTCGTCGGCAAACATCCAATCCGGAACCGGAAAGCGCTTCTTAATTTCTTCATCCGGCTGAAGCAATCCCACCTTCGCGCCCATTTCCGTCGACATCGAAGCCAAGGTGAACCGGGAGTCGTAGGAAAACGATTCGACGCCGTGGTATTCCATCGCCTTGTACGTGCCGCCGTCGACTTTCAAATCGCGAATGATGCGCAGGATGATGTCTTTCGTCATCACGTACGGCGGGAGCGCGCCCAACAAATCCACACGGATGGTTTCGGGCACGCGCAGCCAGGTTTTCCCGGTGGCGAAAATCAAGCCAACATCCGTCGATCCCATCCCAGTCCCAAACGTCCCCACCATGCCGTACGCCGTGGAGTGCGAATCGGAGCCGACCGCCACCGTTCCCGGCGTCACGAGCTTTTCTTCGATCATGACTTGGTGACAGATGCCGCTCCCCACGTCGTAGAACGCCTTGATGCCCTGCTCCTGCGCAAAGGCGCGAAGTTTCTGTTGGGCGTCGGCGGTGGCGACGTTCGAGGCCGG
>CAZIDA010000242.1:0-5701 GCA_964537865.1 uncultured Acidobacteriota bacterium | reverse complement strand
CTTCCATCATCAATACGTCGATGTTCGAAGACCACTTGCATCGCCCCACGTACGAACCGACCGCCACTGCTCGACTTCCCGTCTTGAGTACCTGAAAACTCTCACTTCTTTTTCCGATCCTCTGATCTCTTAGGGGCCTCCCGATTCTTCGACGGCTGCTGCTTCTGTGGTTGCTGCTGAATCTTTCCGGTCGGTCGAGCCTGCTCTATGCGGCGCGGTTGTGGCTGCGCCTGGCGTGCCTGTGGCGCCTGACGCCCTTCCGGCTGCCGAATCTGTCTCGGCTGTGGCGCCGGTCGGGTCTGATCCACTCGCCGCGATTCGGAAGGCTGAGATGGTCGAACTTCGCGCGTCTGGGGTGGCGTCACCCTTCTTTGTGGCGACTGAACCTGTGGCGATTGCGGCTGAGGTCGATTGTAGTTATTCGTTCGCGGTCCAGGCGCGTTCGTGCCCCGCGGGGACATCCGATTGTTCGCCGGGCGAGAGGTCGGACGACTGGGTCCTCGGCGGCCCAGATTGTTGTAGTTGACGTTCCGATGAACGGCGCTATAGCGATTGAGATTGTTGTAATTGACGCGATGATTCACGATGGTCCGGTTGATGTGGACGTTGCGATACGTGTTGTTGACGTAGATGTTGGTAACGTGAATGTTGGGTCGGCTGCGCGCGATCCAACCACCGCCATTCCAGCCGTGATAGAAAATGCTGTGGCTGTGCCAGTTGAAGTCGTAATTCAACCAAGCGCCGATCACCAAGCCCGCGCCAAATGTAATCAAGCTGGCGGTCACAAACGCGCCGTGAGGGCGGGGATGATAGACAACCAGCGGATCGTAGACCGGCACGTAGATATATTGAGGTTGTGCTGGGACGATCTGAATGTAGCCGCCTTCCCTCATCACTTGCTGCTGCGGTGTGGTCACCAAGTTACCGGCGGAATACGCCATCGCGCGAAGGCGCTGAACCGACATCATCACGTCGGTGGACTGATCGACGTACGCCTGTCCCAGCGAGACCGTCCAATCGATCTGGTCGCTCATCATGAAAAGAACGGCCGGATAGTGAGCCACCGCCTTGATGCTGACATCCCACGGCTGCATGTCGATCAGGTTCGGATCGTTGCCGCCGCGAAGCCACTGGGCGGCATAAGTCACCTGATCCGCAAACGTGGCCGCCAACAGCACCTGCGCCAGGAGCGGATCGGGATACAGGGCCACGGGCACCACGAGATTGTCGAGTTGCTCAGGAGAGAACTGCCCGGCATAGACCGCGTAGGGATCCTGTCCTGTCGCGGCTCGTAGGATATTGGCTGAATTGCCCAGCGGACCGAAGAACGGAAAACTGCTGGTCATGAAGAAGCAGAAGGCAAGTGAAACAGCAAGAAATTTTTTCATCTTGGATCACTCCTTTGAGGTAATTCCCGATGGACGACAATTGAACTGGTTTCCGGGATCACCTCGTTAAGATTTGCATGCAAAATCTCGGCCCGCGACCTTTTGAAAAACTCGGAAAGAGAGCGGTGGTTCTTCATTCATAAAGAATCGCCACTTATCGCGCCGAATCGCACCCTCCATGATTGAGCGCGTCGTTTTCGATGCGCGTGGGGACTTCGAGCCTCCTTTGTTGCCGGTTGTTCTTTCCCGGAAGCGGCGGTCTGGAGAATCATATACCGCGTTTACTCAGATGGAAACCACCGCTTTCTCCCAAGAGCTCTTATGGAAATGTTTTTCATCACGCCTCCTCACCCAGAAAGCCGCTTTCACTCTTTCATGACGCCATTCTCTGCGCGGCGTTACAACAAGAAGGATATTCGTTGCACGCGACCTTGTCGCTCCAAAGCGCTTCAATCCAGGCCCCACGATTGTTGGAGGGTCGTTTCAGATGGGGAATTGTCGCCAGGTTTTCATGGGCGGGCTGCAAAAAGAAAGGGCTGCTTTGGATCTCAGAAATCACTTCCTGACTTCCATTGCAGCCCCGGGGGCACGACACAAGACTCGCTTACAGACTTGAGTGGCTATTTGTTATTCAATTGCCTCTCGATTTGTTTCCATAGAGTCATATAATCTTCAGCAGTCATGGTCTTGCCGCTCTTGGCGTTCTTGCCGGATCCTTTGGGGTTCAAGGGCCACCAAGCCTTGTGCTGTCCCTTCAAGTACGGGATAAGCGCCAAGGTCGAATTCGTACTGAATCCCGGGTGGCACTGGAATCCGGTGAGTGATCCATCGACGCCGCAAGAGTATGGCAGATTCGCGGCCACCTTGAAATTGTGGAAGTGTTTCACCAGGGTTCCGTCGGATCCGTCGCTGTTCTTGTTGTAACCATAAGGCGCCATGTGGCAATCGACGCATTCAACGCCGGCGGCGTACATGCGGGCGAACGCGGCGTTGTCTTCGTTATGGCGTTGCACGTGGCAGTTCAGGCACAACAGATCGAAATTCCCCGGCATGAGAGGTTGATAAGCCGCCAGTGTGTTCCTATCCATGCCGTACTTGTAAATGCCGATCCGCGTGCCGGCGACCGCGGCCGCATTGTGCGAAAGATGGCAGGCGCCGCAGGTGACGCCCTCCACTTGGCCATTAGGAATCAACGCGGTGTTCTCGAAATATCCGTCGTTGAAACTTGACTGCGGAGTGGCTTGAAGGGGAGAGTGGCATTTGGCGCAAAAGGTGTTCTGCGTCGATCCGTAGTTCGAAGTGGAATGTCGTGCCGCCAACCATCCGTTCCCGGTAAAAGAGAAGGCGTTGGTGGAGCTGTTGAAAGTGACCCCGACGGCCTCCAGCATGTGATCGCCGGCAATACCGAGCCTGAAATGGCAACCGGTGCAACTGTTGGCTTCCGAATAGTTGTAACTGGGATTTTCTATCGGAGCCGGGGTCGGATTGGCGCACTGCACTACCAGGCTAAAACCAATGAACAGCAAGATGAGTATTGAGAGTAAAACCAGCTTTCTTGACATGGTTCTTGTTTCCTTTCTGTATTAATGTGAATTCTTTCACGCGACCCTCGAATCGGACGCTGTCATGGCTGCATTTGAGATTTTTGGTTGGTGTCCGCGCTCTCCGAGGTTCTCTCTCCCCATCGGCTGGTGGGGCTTGTCAACGCGGACAAGGTCAGCTTTTGGGGATTGTGAAAAGTCAGAAATTTACTTGCCGTGCCGAATTACTTCGAGAGACGGGATTGATTGAACTCTAAAGCCTCAACGAATGTGGTCGATCCTCCAATCCGGACAAACCCACTCTACTCAGTCGGGAAGACAATGTCAAGCGGCTGCGATTGAAAATTAGCCCACAGCCAAAATAATATTTCCCTTCACGGCAGATTTCTGTTTTGGCTGAGCCGTGTCCGCACCGGAGGTTTTTCGTCCGAATTCAATCTGCCGATTGAAGCGAGATTGCCCAACGCAGCCGGACTTCAATTCATCCATTCTAAGAGCGTCGCGAGATGGTTGGATAAAATTGAGGTTCAAGAACGCAGATCCATTTCAGCAATGTGCTTCAGTGCCGCATAAATGCCGAGTGGCCTTGGAAGGAAAAGAGACCGGACATTCACCCTCCGCAAGGCCACGAACAAGCGGTGGCTCTGCCAATTCGCCGCGGGAGCAGCTCAGCAAAATTCTTTGAGATTTTTCAGCCGCAACTTACAATCATCGCCAATCGTATTGAGTTGGGAAAGGAGATCGAAACCATGAAGCGCGCGATTTTTCTCATTGCAGTTTTGGTCGTCTGCTCAGCCCCCATACGCGCGGCAGACGAAGGAAAGGTGCTTCACCTCAAGATTGACGTGACTGTGCCGCAGGCGATGGTGGAAAAAGATCTGCCCGTGATCAATCACGGGAATCTGCACCAGGGCAAACTCGCCTTTGGCCAAGGCAAGATCAACGGGATGGACTTCAGCGGGATTCTGGCGGCGATGAGGAACGCGCCTCCGGGGCAATTCATCACGATTGATTCCGGCCCGCGTCATCTTCAGATTGGGCGCGACGGAGAAAACCTGGTCATCAAGGCCACGGGCGGGACCGCCGGGCAGCAGGAAATGAACATCAGCGTTCCCTTCGCAATTTTGCAAGCGCTCTTTTCATTGGGGAAGGGCCAACTCGATTTGATGAGCGCCGCGAAATCATTCTTTGAGCTCAATCAACCCGTCAAGATGACGCTTTCGAATGGACAGGCGAACGTTCAGATTTCTGTGGAAACACAGTGAGCGATTTTGTTTCGTTCGTCTAACCCGAAGGCCACAAACGCTATTTGATCAGGGCCACGCCGTTGCCCGGCTTGGGAAAGCGCTTGAACACCGCCGGGTCGTGGCCCGGAACGATGAGCCGCGGGCTAGCAGCGAGCTTCAACATGCGGTCTTGCGCCTTCAGGTTGGAAGCAGCATCCAAGGTCTCTGCGATGGGAGCGTGCTTTTCCAGATTCTCGTAAAGATAAACGTTGTCGGACGCCACAATCACGGTGCCCTCTTTGGTCCTGACGCCCAAGTACTGCGACGCGTAGGTGTGCTTGCCTCCGGTATAGGCGATGACACCGGGGAAAATTTCTTGATCGTCGCCGTTCACGAAATGAACCCGGCCCTCGTTTCTGAGCTTGATCAAAATCGCTTTATCGTCGGGATCGATCTCTTTCTCCTGCTTCGCCGGATTGCAGTAGTAATTGAATTCATCCTTCTGAATCCAAATCTGAGCATTGGGAAACAGATCGACGCCGTCGGCGTGATCCCAGTGAATGTGGGTGAGGATGATGTCGGAAATCTGATTGGGTTTCAGTCCCACCTTGTCGATGGCCTCGGAAGGCTTGATGTAGTCGCGAATTTTCCAGTGCTTGAAAAACTTCTGTCGATAAAATCCGGTATCCACCAAGATGTTCCGGCCATCGGAGCCCTTCAGCAACCAAATCATCATTTGGATATCCATCTTGCGCGACTTGTCGGCGCCTTGCACCAATCCGGCGACGGGGAAGTCGGCGATGACTCCGTAGCTGATGGCGTACACTTTGTAAACCGGCTTGGAGGTCTTCTTCGTTGCCGACAAGAGAGGCCCGTTGAACCCGAAGACGGCAAGAGCCATAACGGTCACGAACAAAGTGATCCCGACCAGATTTCTGCGAGACATTTCTCCTCCTTGAAAATGGAATACTCTTGCGGGCGCCCTGTTCCCGCCAGAGAAACGACAACGAATGGATCCCCTCATTATATCAAATTCTTCGCCGGCTTCTTGGTCCGGGATACGCAAGGAGCGCGTATCCCGGCTTTCCGAGATCGGGAAGTCTCGTCAAGACGCTTCTTTTCCGTTCTGCAATGATTGCAGGTAAGTAGCGAAAGTCTCATTGAACAGCGCCCCCGGCCGCTTTTGACGCAGCAAGTCGACCACCTCCGCGCCATTTCTGCCGAGGTAAACCAGAATCAATCCCGCCATCAGCGCGGATCGATTCAGTCCCAGACCGCAATGCGAAAGCACCTTGTGACCCCGCTCGATGAGCTGGGCGCCCAGTTTGGCCACTGCATGAAGTTTCTGAAGGTCCGGCAAATCCTCATCGTAAATAGGAAAATAAATGTAGAGTGTGCGGTTGGGCGTGTTCGGAATCCCGATATCCAGATCGGCGTCCAGATCGATGACGGCATCAATTCCGTGTTCGTCCAGCAACGCCCAGTCGTCAATGGCCGGTGAGAGAAAAAGCCGGCTGTCGTCATCCAGTGGAACGATTTGCATAAA
>CAZIDA010000241.1:0-5745 GCA_964537865.1 uncultured Acidobacteriota bacterium | reverse complement strand
TGCCGGGAGGGATTTTCACCCTCTGAAGATCGCCGCCTTTCCACGGCGCACTGAAAAATCCGAGTAGACATTCTCCTTTCGCGTGCGACCCGAAATAGTCCATAATGGCGCTGCCAGATTGGCGGCCGAAGGAAAGGGATTGCCTCGCTTGTCTCCAAGACTTCCCCGCTTCATCCTTCGACGAATCCAAGAGTTTCCTGTGTCTGTCCGACAGCATTAACCAAGAATCTGAATCTTGCATCTTTCCGAGCCGCAGTCAGCGCTCGGAGCCATTCGTTTTCGTGTCCGAATCTGTTGTCCACTCATTGGAGCGAGTCAAGGAGCGATCATGAGCCAGGTGGAAGTGGTGGGACTGGGAAGTTGCACGGTGGATTTCTTTGCGCTGGTTCCGAAGTTGATTGGCGCTGAAGAGAAGATCAATGCCAACCGGCTTGAAATTCACGCCGGCGGCGTGACGGCGAACAACTTGACGCAGGTGGCGCGCCTGGGCGCGTCGACCGGCTGGTTCGGTCTCATCGGCGACGATGCCAACGGCAAGATCATTCTCAAGGCGTTTGCGGCGGATCACATGGACACGAGCGCCATCGAAGTGGTGAAGGGCGAGCTGTCGTCGTTGACGTGGATTCCCGTTGACTCGCAAGGCGAACGCTGCATTTACATGTTTCCCAACGTCACCGCGAAAATCACGCCGCAACAAATTCAATCGCGCTTCGCGGCGTACATTCGACAGGCCAAGCATTTTCACACCGAGGCTTCGCAACTGCCGCTAAAGCCGGTCCTGGAAGCGATGCGCATCGCCAGAGCTGCCGGCGTGAAAGTGATCTTTGATCTCGATGTCGATCCCACGTATTTCGTTCAGTCCGGCCTCGGCGCCGAAGCCGAACTGATGGAAGCGCTTCGACTCACCGATGTGCTGAAACCTTGCAAGGCCGCGGCCCGCGAGTTGACACAGAAAGAAAGCTACGACGACATCGCACAGAAATTGATTTCGCTGGGGCCGCGGCTGGTCGCGATTACCATGGGCAGCGAAGGATGTCTGATTGCGACGAAGGAGTCGAGCGTGCATCGTCCGGCATTCAAAGTGAAAGTCGTCGACACCACCGGCGCCGGCGACGCCTACATGGGCGGCTTGTCATACGCGCTGCTTCAAGGTTGGGCGCATGAACGCGTCGCGTCGTTCGCGAACGCTTGCGCCGCGCTGTGCTGCACCCAAGTCGGCGCCCGCGCCATGGCCACGCGCCCGGCCGTGGATGAACTCACGGCATCGCAAAAGTAGAACGGAGCACTTGAATGTTCGGGATCGGATCGAGTTGGCGGTGAGATCCTCGCGTTATCGAAGACCGGGATTCGCCGAGGAGATGGCGAATCCCGGCTACCCGAAATTCAAATCTTTTGAAGGAGGCGGTTCATGTTTCTTCCCACTACGTTTGGCATGGCGCTGATCATGGTGATTTTGAGCACCGTGTGCTGGGGATCCTGGGCCAACGGATACAAAAGCACCAAGGGATATCGATTTGAATTCTTCTACTGGGATTTTGCCTTCGGGATCGTGATCATTTCACTGGTGCTGGCGTTTACTCTGGGATCCGTGCATCACGATGCGCAGAGCTTTCTCGCCAACGTGCGCTCCGCCGACACGAGCAACATCGTCTACGCGCTGATCGGCGGATTCATTTTCAACATCGCGAATCTTTTGTTGGTCGCGGGAATTGAAATGGCCGGGCTGGCCATCGCGTTTCCGCTCTCCATCGGCGTAGCGTTGGTGGTGGGCGTGGTGTTGAGCTACGCGCTGCAGCCGAAAGGAAGCGCGCTGTTGCTCGCGGCCGGTGTCGTGCTGGCCATCGTCGCCATCATCATGGACGGCAAAGCCTACGGCGCGCTGCCGTCGGCGGGGCGCGCCGTCTCGCGCAAGAGCGTGGTGACTTGTCTCATCTCCGGCGTTTTGATGGGAAGTTTTGCGCCCTTTGTGACGCGCGCGATGACGGCCGGAAACACCCTGGGACCTTACAGCATCGCCGTCTTCTTCACCGTGGGCGCGCTGGTATGCTGCTTCTTCATCAACACCTACTTCATGCGGAAACCGCTGGTGGGCGAGCCGGTCGGTTTCTCCGGATACTTTGGCGCTTCTTCCTGGTACCACACGCTCGGTCTGATCGGCGGATTCATTTGGGGCACGGGAACCGTCTGCAACTTCGTCGCCGCAAAATTCACCGGGGTGGCCATCTCCTACGCCATCGGACAAGCGTCGCCGATGGTGGCCGCCATCTGGGGCGTCTTCGTGTTCAAGGAATTCAAAGGCGCCGGCACTTCCGCGAAGACGTATCTGGCGTTGATGTTTGCGTTCTACATCCTGGCACTCATCGTCGTCGCGCGAGCGTACCAGGCGGGATGAGGGAGAATAAACCACCGCATGTTTCCACAGGTGCGTGAGCCCCAGGCCCGTTCGGGCCGGCAGATGTGTAGCCCCGCCCGTAAGGGCGGGGACCCACGGTTGGGTGATTTGGAAGCCCGCCTTGGCGGGCGGCAGAATACCCGCGCACCTGAATTCATTTTTTTGGAGGCGCAAATATGAAGGGGAATCACGTCATTCCGAAACGATGGGTTGCCGCCGTCTTGACGGTGCTTCTAATGGGCGCCCCGTTGTTCGCCCAGCCGCGCAAAATCATCATCGATCAAGACGCACGCGGCCCCGCCACCACCGACATTCAATCCATTTTGATGTTCGTCCAATCGCCGGACGTTCAAGTCCTCGGCGTCACCACCGTGAGCGGCGATCAATGGGTGAAAGAGGAAACGCTGCATGCGCTGCGAGCGCTCGAGATTGCCGGACGCACCGACATTCCCGTGGTTATGGGCGCGGAGTATCCGTTGGTGAATTCCAAAGCTGAAGCTGAGTGGTGGCAGGAACGATTCGGTCCGCTGGAGTACATGGGGGCGTGGAACGCGCTCGGCTATCATTCACCGGATTTCATTCCGGAGATGCCGGAAGGGAAGCCCGCAACGCAGCCGCTGAAAGAAAGCGCGGCGGACTTCATCGTCAGGATGGTGCATCGCTACCCGCACGAGGTGACGATTTGGGAGGGTGGACCGTTGACTAACATCGCGCTCGCCATTCGCTTGGATCCGGAAGTGCCGCGGCTGGCCAAAGAGTTGGTGCTCATGGGCTCGGGATTCAATGGGACCACCGGCGGCATTGGCGGCGTCAATGCGCGACGCGAGTTCAACTGGTGGTTCGACCCGGAGGCCGTCCACATCGTGATGCATTCGCCGTGGAAGAAGATCACGATTACCCCGGTGGACATCTCCGTCAAAACGCATTTGGGAAAAGAGATTCAAGACGCCATCGCCAAGGCCGACACGCCGGTGGCGCGTTACCTGACTCAGTTTTCGCGGCCCAGCTACATGTGGGATGAGCTGTCCGCGGCGGCGTGGCTCGATCCCACGATTATCACCGAACAAAAAGAGATGCGCGTCGACACGGACATCAATCACGGCGCCAGCTACGGACAAACCGTCTTCGTGGAAAAAGATGCGAAAGCGCCGGCGGACTGGGCGGTTTCGGCCATGCAGTTCGATCTGAACAAGGAGAAATTCTACAAGCTCTACATCGATCTGATGACACGTGCGCCGAAGAAGCTGGCAGCTCGGAAGTAGAATCAGTTCGGCTCTGGTAGCCCCGGCGGTTTTTGCGCCGGGGGCTCTTGCGCGCGTTCATCGAAAATCCCCCGGCCCACAAAACGGCCGGGGCTACCAAAGCAACCAGTTTGATTACGACTCCGTGTTGCTTTGTGCAACCTCGGCTTCTCGGCAGTGAGTGGACTGACCGGATGAATGATCTTTGATGCCATCGAATACTCCGATGCATTAAAACTTCGCGAAACAGCAAAGGATTAGATACTCCGAACTTTTCACATCCTAATCGTTCAGGTGACAATCAACCCGTCCCGGGATTATCCTTTAGGCATCCCAAAGTTTGGAGACGATGTCCATGTTCTCATCTAAGATTTTCCTCGGAGGAAAGTGGCAGGAAGTCTCGGACACTCTCGAAGTTCACGCGCCGTTCGACGGCAAGGTGGTTGGAACCTGCGGACGCGCTTCCGCCGCTGATCTTGAGGCCGCGATTGTCGCCGCGGAAGAAGGATTCCAAATCATGCGCGCCCTTCCGGCTTACCGCCGCGCGGACATGTGCGCGAAGGTGGCGGTGGCGTTGCGCCAACACAAGGAAGAATTCGCGCGAACCTTGGCGATCGAGGCGGGCAAGCCCATCAAACAGGCGCGCGTGGAAATGGACCGCGCGATTTTCATTTGGGAAATCGCGGCGGAGGAAGCCAAACGCATCGGCGGAGAGATTCTGCCGCTCGATTGGAACGAATCGAGCGTCCATCGCACCGGGTTGGTGCGGCGATTTCCGATCGGCCCGATTGTCGGCATCACACCCTTCAACTTTCCCATGCACTTGGTAGCGCACAAAGTCGCGCCGGCGCTGGCTTCCGGAAATTCTCTGATTCTGAAACCGGCGTCGCAAACGCCGCTGTCGGCGCTGAACTTGGCGACGACTTTTGCGGAGAGCGGCGTTCCTGAGAAAGCCGTAAGCGTCGTGCCGTGCGCCGCCTCGCTCGCGGAGCGACTGGTGACGGACCAGCGGACGAAAATGTTTACTTTCACCGGGAGTCCGGCAGTCGGATGGGATTTGAAATCGAAAGCGGGGAAGAAGAAGGTGGCCCTGGAATTGGGCGGCAACGCCGGCGTGATCGTTCACAGCGACGCCGACCTGGAATTTGCCGCCACGCGCATTGCGGCCGGAGGATTTCTGTACGCCGGACAAAGCTGCATCTCGGTGCAGCGCGTGTTCGTGCAGCAGAAAGTGCACGATGATTTTTTGAGTCGCCTGCTTGCGAAGGTCAAGGCGCTGAAGGTGGGCGATCCGCTCGATGAAGCCACGGACGTCGGTCCCATGATCCACGAAAAAGAAGCCGAGCGGGCGGAAGCGTGGCTCATAGAGGCAACAAAGGCGGGAGCGAAGTTGCTGTGCGGCGGCGGGCGCAGCGGCGCGGTCTTGGAACCCACGATCGTGGTGAACTCGAAGCCTGATATGAAAGTGAATTGTCTGGAGATTTTCGCGCCGGTGGTGACTGTGTCGCCGTACGATCAATTCGACGACGCCGTCCGGGCCATCAACGATTCCCGATACGGACTTCAAGCCGGCGTCTTTGCGCGCGACCTGCCGGCGGTGTTTCACGCCTACCAGGAACTGGAAGTGGGCGGCGTCATCGTCAACGACATCTCCACGTGGCGCGTCGATCACATGCCGTACGGCGGCGTGAAGGATTCCGGCTTCGGCCGCGAGGGCATTCGCTACGCCATCGAGGAAATGACCGAACCGAAATTGTTGGTGCTGAATTTGAGTTCATAGCGGAAACGGCCTTTTCACCGCCGAGACGCCCGCCGCGGCGGGCCGAGGTAGCGCAGAGAAATTCTCTGCGTACCTCTGCGCACTCCGCGTGGTGAAAACACCTTCGACAAAGAAGAGATCTCGTTTTCTCTCGGCCTTCGCCGATCACGGCGCCGTGGCCATCGAGCGCGAACGCTTGCTGGAAGCCTACGTTCGCAACGAGCGCTTGCGCGAACAGGTGAGTCTGGCGCGACAAATCCAGCAACAACTTCTGCCCCCGCTGGATTTCGTGATGCCGCAAGCCGAGCTTCACGCCTTCACACAAGCAGCCGCGTCGTGGGCTTGCTGCCCGG
>CAZIDA010000240.1:0-5749 GCA_964537865.1 uncultured Acidobacteriota bacterium | reverse complement strand
GTGTTCGATCAGTTGCTTGCCGCCCTCATCTCGCGGATGCGCTTTGCCGGCGAAAACAAACTGCAGCGGTCCGGCGCTTCCGGCAATATGAACAAGCCGTTCGACATCTCTGAGCGCCAGGTCGGCGCGTTTGTAGGCGGTTGCCCTTCGGGCGAATCCCAGGGTCAGCGCTTCCATCGACAACGTCCGACCGGTCGTCTGTTTTACGAAAGCGAGCAAGCTCGCCTTCGCCTCCGTGTGAGCGGCAAAGAGTTTCTCATTGGGGATGGAGAGCGCTTTCCTCAGCATGGCCGGATCATTGTTCCACCCAGGAATGTACTCGTCGTAAAGCCGTTGAAAGCTCTCGCAAGTCCAGGTGGCCGAATGCACTCCGTTGGTAATATGGTGGATGGGATAACCGCGAAACATTTCGCGCGCGACTTCCTCGTGCCGCCGAGCCACGCCGTTAACGTAGCGGCTGAGGTTCAATCCCAGTAAGGTCATATTCAGGCGTTCTCGCCCGCCTAACATGTGGAGCACTTCAAACGGGATGGCGGGCCCAAGCATTCGCTCAACGGATGCGTAATCAAACTGATCATGGCCCGCAGGCACGGGGGTGTGAGTGGTGAAGATGCACCGCTGTCTCACGCCTTCGAAGTCCCATTCGGTCGGCGCAGGTCCTCCCTGCCAGTTCATCAACTCCACCACCAGGAAACCGGCGTGTCCTTCGTTCATATGGAAGCGCTGAACGCCGCGGTAGCCCAAGGCCCGCAGCATGCGTACGCCGCCGATGCCGAGCACGATCTCCTGTGCCAGCCGGCAGTTCGAATCGCCCCCATAGAGCCAGTCGGTCAGCGCGCGGTCGTAGTCGCTGTTCTCTTCGACATTCGTGTCCAACAGAATGACCGGGACTCGAAAACCGCTGAGGCCGAGGACGTCGTATTGCCAAGCGCGGACGCGGACGGCTCTCCCTTCCATCTCAACCTGCACCTGCGCGGGCAATGATCGCAATTGTCGTTCGGGCTGAAACTGCGCCGCTCGTTCCCGCTGCCTGCCGCGCTCATCGAGGACTTGATCGAAGTACCCTTTGCGCCAAAGCATGCTCACGCAGACCACCGGCACCTTGAGGTCGGCGCACGATCTCAAGGTGTCGCCCGCCAGCACGCCGAGCCCCCCGGAATAGCTTGGGATGTTGCGATCCAAGGCCACTTCCATGGAGAAATACGCGACGCGCCTATTCGCATTCGCCTCTTCAGGAGCCTCAACGGCCAAGGTCGCCAGATATTGCTGGGGATGCTGCTGGAATTTTGTTCGGCAGTACTCCGAGCAGAAATAGATCGTTTGGGTTTGCCACATGAGTGGGAAACTGTTTTCCGGCAGCACGACCATGCCGCAAACCGGATCTCTTGCATCAGCGCTCATAGCAATATGTCCTTATTCCTCTCTTGGTTTTGATCCAGCCCGCACCCGCGAGACTCGCTTGCGTTCCGGCCGCGCATTTCTCTTTGACAGTCCCGCGCTCACTTCCGCTTCGGCCTGTAACCAATCATCAAAGTCGCGACCATCCCCTCGACCCCGTGACTCGTAAAGTTGATACGCGCGCTGACGTATCTTCTCTTCAAGATCGATCATTGGTCCTTCGCTCTTTCCGAGCGCTGAGGTTTTCTCAGCTTTCTTGGTACGAATCTCAGCCATGGTAGACCTCCTATGCGCCGGTTGAACCGGCAGGTGTAGTGAGAGAAAAATTTCTCCTCACTTCTCAGAGAACATCGAAATCTCATCCGCGGCTCGTATCCTGGAGGATCCAGACATGCGCCGCGGGAGTGAGACCAAACAGGGTCCTATTTGGATTTGGTGGACGCTGCTTTTACGGAGACGACGTGAATGGTTTTGCCATCCTTGGCCAGCGCCCCCCTAATGACGACGTTGTGCCCCGCAAAGGGTTTAACGATGATCTGATCATCGAGCGCATACAGTTTCTGGCGCTCCCTGTCCGCAAGCACATACTTGGAGCCGCCCTTCACGCACGACCCGACGCAATCCTCGCCGCTCATGCCCTTGATCATATGCTTGAATCCGCACATGCCGTCACTGATCGCGCCGGTGAAGGCGGCGCCCGCGGAAAGCTGAACGGCCGTGAACAGAATCAAAAAGAAGAGCGCCAAAACGGAACAGATCTTTTTCCTCATTGTGAACTCCTTGAAATGGTTAATTGGTGATTTCCTGGCCTTGAATAAAATTCCCGTGCCAGGTGTGATACCAAACTTGCCCGGTGGCGCCATTGACGCTCAGCATCCCGTATTCCTGCCCTGTGGCGACGTCATTCACATCGAAATTATAATATCCATAAAAAGTATCGGGAGGCATGACCACGGCCAGGCGCCGAGCGGGAGCGAAGCGCGCAGTCAAAAAGGAGTTGGCTGACGAGGCGGCGGTCTCCGGAGAAACCGTCATGGCGCCGCTCGAATGGCTCGTGCCGATCATTTCACTTCGGGACATCCCGCCCCCGGCGTATTTTGCATTCCACATCATGTTCGGGCCGGGCTCGGGCATGACAATACCGGTCCACTTGTCGATGATGAGTTGGAAAGCCTTGTTGTCGGAGTCGGTCTCTTTGACAACGACGTAAAAATTGTATTCGTATTCTTCGATTTCATCGAGGGCCAAGTCGGTTTCTTTGCGCGTGGAAAGATACTGGCGGGCCATGGTAATGGCGTCGGTGATGGAAAGCATCTTCCCGTCTGGGTGGAATGGCTGGCCTCCGCTCAAAAGCATCATGGCCCCCATGCCGTTGCCAAGGGCGCTCATGTTCGCATTGGTGCCCATACCCATTCCTCCTTGGCCGATCCCTCCAGTCATCCCGCCACCCATTTGAGCGATGTAGATGCTGGGGACTAGAACGAGAAGAAGCATAACAACCATGGAACTGACGAAAAAGAGTGCTTTAGATTTGAAATTTGGAAGCATTGTAAGTCTCCTTAAGAAAGAAAGTTCGTTTGTGAATGCGGATTCGAGCTAGAAAGATTACCGAAAACCTGTGCGCCCATGATTGCTGATCGCAGACTGATTCATGTTTGTGCGCCTCCTGTCGCCCGGGCTGCCATAGAGCGCAAAGAGAATTTCGCCCGGTCTCTTACTTCGTGCCGGATTCCAGAGAAACGGTACGCCAGGAAGGCAATTCGTTGACCCGTGACCATACGAATCGATACGCGGTGTCGTCCGGCTTGGTCTTGAGCAGGAATCGAAATTCCTTTCGTATCGCCGTACTGCAGCGGGCCCTGTTCATAGGTTCCCATTCGAAGATCATACGGGCCCGAAGTTCCGACGCTCTGGAGATCGGAGTAGCGCCAAACCGGGAATCCTTGGCGTCCTGGTTGATAAACGCGATCCCGCTTTCTGCGATGATGAGTTTCCCTGTAGATCTCCAGGTCACTCGCGAGAATCAGTTCTCGGGTTTTTTTGTAATCTTGCTTACCGCTTCGGACAGCGCCGGCTTTCAACTGCGTCTTCCCGGCATCTGCCAGTCTTTGAATTTCACTCAAGAGGGTGGCGACTTGCGCTTGGTGATCCACGGTCTGACGCAAGGAATCGAAGAAGCGATCCCTATTCGTCTTTGAGTTGAGAGTGGAATTTTGTTTAGCTTCTGTCGCCGGCGAAGCTCCGACATTGTCCGACGCCGCCTCCAATCGCTTACTACTCAACGCGGTCAGCAGACACGCCAATAGAAGCAGCACTTTCATCGCACGGACAGCCGGGGATGACTTAAGTGACGTGACCCATTTTCCGAGCACGGGACCAATGATCATTGAAACGACCACAAACCCGAGGACGCTGAAGTAAAGCGGGCCATCGAGACTCCATCGAGTGACGCCGAAACCGAGCGCCAGAATGGCGCTTTCGCCGCTTGCCAAACTGAGGGAAGTGAGTCTCCCGGCCTCAAGGCCGCGCAGGCCGCTCAGCCGAACCGCAAGGCCGATCGCAGAATACTTAATCACCAGCGCGACGACGATGAAACCCGCAAACAAATAAATGCTCGTGCCCTCGAGCGTCCGTCCGTGCACTTGCAGAAATAGCGGAAGTAAAGCGCACGCCCAGAGGAGGGACTCCGCGATGGGGCGGGATCGCACACCGAGTTTTCTTCCAAGCGCGAATTGCGACCAGATTGCCCCTGCCAGGAACGCCCATGCGACCGCGGCCAGAATGTTTGCGGCTTTCAGCGTCAGAATAAACACCAATGCAACAAGCGTGAGGTACGCTACGGTCAAACGGATCTCCGACAATCTCTTCTCCGCTTTCGCAAGAAATCGCGTAGCGACGAAATAGGCTAGAGAAAACAGCATAACGATCTTTACAATTTCGTAGGCGATGCTTATGGTGAGCGCCGTGCCTGAGACAGATACCCGCGCAAAAGGCTCGAAGACAGCGCAAAAGTAAATGACCGCCAGAGACAAACCCGTCAGGGTCATGGCTACCGCTTGCGAGGTCGTGATGAGCGAAAGGCCGGCTGGATCAATCTGCTTCATGTTTCCATCCGAAGCCCAGAAGCTGACGCTCACCAGGCTCGCCGCAAGAACAAAGTAAGCGCCGGTCTCTTGAGGGTGGGCCAGCAGCCGGTAGAGAAACGCAATCACGGCAGCCAGAGGAACGGCCATCCCCGCGACCAGCCAGAGAAGACGCTTCAGTTTCCACGACTCCCGGAGATTCGTTCGAAGCCCCGCGAGGAGGAACAATCCGGTGATGCCGGCGACGCGCGCCACGGTCAAGAACTTGTCTCCGATGTCGCCGCCATCGAGCGCCACGCGCCACGGGGCCGGCGCTAAGAACAGGGCCAGCCCCAGCGCGCTCAGCATGGCGCCGGCGCCCAGGAGGGGGGCAAAGCTCCGACGCCGTGCGAGAGTGGTGATCCCATACAGAAGACCCATCGCTACGATCAATATCGTGATGGGATAAATCACCATGAAGCGAATTCCTTCCTAATAGTTGAACTGCCAAGAAATGCGATAAACATTTGTCGGCAATGAAGTCTGGTCATGTTGATACTCGAACATCATACGCGTGTATTTCGTCGGATCATAGGTAATGGCGGCCGTCTCCGCCTTGAGCGTATTTCCGGGAATCAAGGTGGTGGGCCGAAGCGGATCATAGCGCGCCACCAATCCCACTCGTTTTACCGGAATCCAGGTGGACTCAAGAAAAAAGCCGTAACCGTGACTGCTTTCCGCATCCTGCGAATCCAGGAGACGATTGTCCCGCAAGAACGTGAAGCCGCTGATGAGGTTCACGCGCTCGACGTTTTTCGAGTCGAGAAAATCCTTGTTGACGAAGAAGGAGTAGCGCTGGAAGTGCAGGGCCGGAAGCAAATCGGGTCCAAGCGCCACTGGGGTGTAGCCCCCCACGTACTGAAACTGCACACCGCTCAAACCTTTCGAGCCGATCACTTTCTCCAACGTAAATCCGTACGTTCGGGATCGTCGCGCTTTCGGCGTCTCATCACCTGACGAGTCAAACTCGGGGGGCGTTTGATAGACCGTGAAGACTTTGAACGTGGTCAAATCTCTCCAGGTAAATTCAACGGATGCGCCGCGGCCCAGCTCTCCGGGATTGAAGCTATTGGCAGATTGGAAAATGAACGGAGTGCTGTCCGTGATGTGGCGGTCCAGACCGCCAAACCCGGTATTGAGTCCGTCGAAGATTTGCCCAAATCGAACCTGCACAAAGTTCTTCGCCCCGCCGGAATTCCACAATCCCTGAATCATTTCGAAGTGTTGAA
>CAZIDA010000239.1:0-5757 GCA_964537865.1 uncultured Acidobacteriota bacterium | reverse complement strand
CTAGTGATCCTCTCGGGCTCGCTCAAGCGGCCTATCAGGCTTTCAGCATCAAGTATGGCGCTATTGGGACGCTTCTTGGTTTTGCGCTTGCAGCCTTGGGTGCCATGATTGGATCTTCTCCTCCATCATCGAGCCCACATTGAAATGTTATGAATGCAAGAGCCATTAAGAGAATGAAGCGCAATTTGTCCGAATCGAGGTCAATAACCGTGGTGTGTCGAGGATGGCATGATATTGATGGATAACTATTAGCAAAGAGGTGAACCATGATCGGCGAGAAAATAGGGCAATATCGGATTCTGGAGAAGCTGGGGGAAGGTGGGATGGGAGTCGTGTATAAAGGGATCGATGAGTCTCTGGATCGTCAGGTAGCTATTAAGATGTTGAACCCCGAACTGTCGAGGGACCCCCAGCTCATGGCGCGGTTCCAGGCGGAAGCGAAAGCCCAGGCGGCGCTGAATCACACCAACATTGCCATGGTGTATTCGTTCTTAGAGCACCAAGGGAATCACTTCATGGTGATCGAGTACGTGGATGGGGAAACGTTGGATGCCATGATCCAGCGCCGTGGCCCCATTCCCTACGCGGAGGCCATTCCCATCTTCAAGCAGGCGCTGTTGGGGATTGGCCACGCGCATCGTTCCGGGATCATACACCGGGATATCAAGCCGTCGAACATCATGGTCAACAAGCAGGGACTAGCCAAGGTGATGGACTTTGGGATCGCCAAGATTCTGGGGGGGCGGTCCATGACGCGGACAGGAACGCGAATCGGGACGCTGTTGTACATGTCGCCGGAACAAATCCAGAACCGACCGGTGGATATTCGGTCAGACATCTACGCGTTGGGATGCACGCTGTATGAGATGATCACCGGGCGCGTCCCGTTCGACAGCGAGAGCGACTTTCAAGTCATGGCGGAACATGTTAACACGCCACCACCACGCCCGACGCTCTTTTATCCCTACACGCCGCGGGGATTGGAAAACGCCATTCTGAAATCTTTGCAGAAAGACCCCAACCAACGGTTTCAAACAGTCGAAGAGTTCGGCGCGGCATTGGATCATCCCGAAGACTTTGGAGTTGGAGACCCTTCCATTGAGGCGTATGCGACCGCGCCCGTAACAACGCCAGTTCCTGTGGGGGCGTATCCCGGCACAATGCCGGGAGTGACGACGCCTCCACCTCCTTCCTTCACTCCGATTCCTGCGTCGGGGACGCCGCCATTCGGAACAAAGGTGACCGGCACAACCCCGCCCCCACCATCGTACCCGACGTATCCCACCCAATTTCCGGGGGGGTCAGGAACAACAGGGGTGCGTCCAAAAATTAATCCGCTGGTGTGGGTGGGGGCAGCAGTTGTCCTTGTTGTTGCTCTTGGGATTGGTGGCTTTTTCGCCTTTAGGAGTGGATCTGGTGGGTCTGCCGCTGCAGGCGGGAACGGCGGTGGGACAGGGGGCGTTTTTCAACCGCAATCTCCTGCTGGTAACCCCACGTTGCCGGAGCAGGCTACAACCCCAAACGCCGGTGCGCCGGAAGTGGATAATGAAAATCAACCCTCGAAGAGCATTGAGAAAACCTCCAAGAAGTTGCTGCAAGGCGAAACTGGAGGTGGGATGAACCCTGCTTCACCACAGAAACAAGCTGCACGGGTGACTTCGCCGCCACCGCAAACCTCATCCGTTGTTGCTCCTCAGCCTCAACCCCAAGTAGATTACAATTATCAACAGGCGGCCAACTCTTATGCAAATCAGGACTATCGAAAGGCCATCGTCTTCGCTGAGCTTTCAAAGTCGCAGGAAGCCATGAATGTCGAGGAAAGGGCAATTGCCGCTCTCAAATCTCAAGCGGATGCAAAAGCTCGCAGTAGCCAATTCAGCGACGCTTTAGAGATTTATGATTGGTTAGCGAGCAATGTTCCATCGAGATCGGGGGAATTTCAGTCTCTGAAATCACAGGTGCAGTCGCAGCAGCAGGCCTATGTTGAGCAACAGAGGCAAATCGAGATCGAGCGGCAAAGAACACACCCATGCGTGACTATGTACCACCGTCATATTTGGAAACAAAATCCGAATGAATGGATACCAACGGGAAGTGCCTACGTACCTTGTACGTTATGTATCCTTGATCAAGGTGTAAGACTTTCTGAGAGCCAAGCAGGTCCCGATAATCGGATGGACAACTTGGTTCTGCTCTTTTCTGACATTAAGAGCTATAAGGGAAATGGCACATCACTGAAAATAAGCACACGAAGCCTTGGAAACTTTGACTTTAGCAGAGGGAGTGCTCAGGGTGTGGCTGCCATAATTGAGTTTCTTCGACAACATGCACAATAGTATTCGGTTGGTCATGGCAAGGATGGAATTGGAGAAGCGGTACATGCCGTTGAGAAATCAGGCTGTGTGAATCTGCATGGCGGCTTCCGAACCGTATTGTAATGGCCATCACAAACCGGGTTGCAGTGTCAATCATGTGAAGCCCCCACAAATGACATTGAGCCTGCTGTATGCACTGTTCGCCTTTTGAGTGACCGCACTTATACATCCCTTCGGGTATGGTTGTCCCGCAAGTACGGAGCTTAACAGTTTATGAGGGATTCGCAGAGAATGGATGCGTTCTATTTGCAGAAAAGAGTTTTGTTTGCATTGGTCCTCTTGGTGGGGCCACTGGCCTTTTCTCAAATCTCATTTACATACCGACCCTACGCAAGGGCCAGTAAATTCGGATGGATGATTGCCGCTTCTTTCTCCAGTGTGTTGCCGGAGAGCTTTCTCAATTTGTTTCAGATTCCGAACGGCTCGGCTAATGCTAAGAAGTCGTTGGTGGAAACCCCATCAGGATTCTATTATCCGTTGGGCCGATCCTCCACCGGCGGGTATCTCGGGTGGATGAAGACCAATCCACATTTTAAGAATCTTGATGGGACCCCCAAGTATCATTTGGGAGTTGATTTCAAAGGACAAGCGGGCGATGCGGTTTACGCAGTTAGCGACGGTGAAGTCGTGGGTCGGCGAACAAATCTCCCTGGATATGGAGGTGATCATCTCAAGGGAGGCGCGCTCTTGATAAGGCACCGGACAGCGGACGGCACCGTCTTTTTCGCGCTTTATGGTTGTCTTGAGAATATGACCCAAGAGAAAAGGGTGGCCGCGGGAGACGAGATTGGAACTTTGAGCCATTACTATTCGAGGAGCAACGACGGAGAAACAGTCAACCTCCCTCATCTTCACTTTGGAATTTATCCCGGCGAGCTCTTACCCGTTTTCAGCAGCCGGTGGTTAACGTATTCCCCCAGCTCCTCAAACTCGTTTGGTTGGACGAATCCTGTGGAATTCATGCTTAAACATCATGCTCCGGCCCGCTCTAGCCACAGAATTGAAGAGCCGAGCACAAGCCCCAAGCTGAATCTAAGATAAACAATCAAGGGAGGATTGACACCATGGAGAAATTTCTCTTTGCACGCGCTTTCTTGAATCTGGCATCAAAGGGCTCGTTCTTCAGGAAGATCATCGCGGTGGCTTTAAGAGTTGGCGCGATTCTCATCGCGATTGGGGGAATCGTGGCCTTCGTCCAAATTCTCAATGTCGTTATGAAGATGCCCTCTTCCACGATATTGGGAGGATTGATCTTTGAATTGTTCCTTCTTGTGGCTCTTTATGTTGTTGTGCATATTTCGTGGATTCGCGCCGGGGATATTGAGCGATTGCCCGAAAGTAAGTTCAACGTTATTCCCATCGTGGCTCTTCTCATCAAGATAACCGGCGAGATCTATTCTTGTGCGGGAGCCATCCTGGCGATCGGCGCCGGAATTTTTATATGGTTTGCGGGTCAGGGAACTGGATTCTTTCTCCAGCAGTTTCTCCCAATCAGCCCCTTTATGACTTCCAGCAGCCAAGCGTTCACGGCCGGCCTTCTGGTGATGGTCTATGGGGTGATCATCTGTTTCAGCATCCTCATCTTCTCATACTTTACCTCGGAGTTGATCTTGCTTGGCGCGCAGATTGAACGGAACACGTATTCCATTTTACAGGTGGCCGACCAATACGCGGTGGTCCGCCGGACGGACAGCACACGGCCCGGTGCGGTCGAGAGCCTTCCCCCACAGGGGAGACAGTCCACTCCAAGGTATGACCCGCGTCTTCAAGTTCCCCCTCCGCCTGCTCCTCCGCCAGCCTTGACTCGCTGTCCACGCTGCGGTTTGCCGAGTGAGCCGGGCAGCCGATTTTGCGAAAGCTGCGGAACAAGCCTGAGCTGAGCGCAACATCCTGGGAATATGAGAAGATGGGGGCGCTCTTGAACCGCAGAGAATGCCTTGGGTGGTCAGCTTCAAACCACGGCCTGTGGCTATTCTCCGCTCTGATCCTCTCATAGAAGAATGAGCTGAGGATGGCTCTTATTGCGGGAGATAGATCATTAGGACGTCACTCACCTTGGAGCATTGTCGCAGGTGACTCCATATAACCTGGTTCAATTCCAACAAGGAATTCATTTATGGACAATCGCTCAATGAAAATAACACCGGCCTTGCTGTGTTTTGCTGTTTTTTGTTTTTTCCTGCCGTTCATCAGCGTTTCGTGTGGCGGTCAAAAATTGATGTCGTTCACAGGGATCCAGCTAGCCACAGGACCGACCTATCAACAGCCCACGATGTTTGGTCCTGCTCAAACGAAGAAGATCGATCCGGAACCCCTTGTGTATCTCGCGCTGGGCGCTGGAATAATTGGGGCGCTGCTGGGATTCATCGACGGCAAACCCGGCCAAATGTTCGCAGGCGTCTGCGGCACTGCGGGCTTGGTTATGCTAATCATGCTGAAATTCAAGCTCGACAGTGACTTGGCAAAACAACCGGTTTTGCAAATCAATTACGAAACCGGATATTGGGGAGCTGGATTTCTTTATCTTGCAGGGGTGCTTTCCAGTATTGTGTCCTCCTCGCCTGGGAGGAGGTCGTTATCTGGTTCCAGCTCACCTCCTCAAATGAGAAGGTTTTGTGGCGCATGTGGAGCTGCCATTGATGACGACTCCCAATTCTGCGAAAAATGCGGAGGAAGAATCTAGTCATTATTACTATTTTAGCAGTCAGATTTGTGTTGAATTGGGCAAAAAAACACAAATCCAGCGAGTCGTGGCGGCTTTCTGAAGCTAACTTCGGAAGGAAGAGGGTATGCGATATGTTGGGATCGTACTGCTATTGGCTTGTGCGGTGACGCCGTTGCTAGCACAGGAAAAGCCAGAGGGTCCGACCAATACAAAAGCGCAGAAAACCTATAACCAAGCCCTCGGGTATCTGAGCAAACACATGACCGAGTCGGCGATGGACGCCTTCAAGAAAGCGGACAAGCAGGATGGCGGGCACTGCGTGGCATGCCAGGAGCAGATGATCAAGTGCGGAATTGAGCTGCGTGACTGGAAGACCGCCGAGACTGCGGCGGGAGAAATGCTGGCACAGGCTCAGGGTGAAAAAAACCTAGCGGTTGCACACTACCAGCTTGGTTGGGTGCTGATGCGCGAGGGGTTGGATAAACACAAGGATGAACGATTCGCTCGTGCGCACGACGAGATGAACCACGCGCTGGCGGCGTTTCCGAACTTCCCGGCGGCGATTTTTGAAGACGGAGTGGCGCTCGCGCACCTGAAGCAGGACGATGCGGCGGAAGCACAGTTCGAGCGATTTGTGAAGATGAGGCCGGCCGGCGACTTGGATCGGCAACGCGCCTTGCGGTACATCAGCGAACCCGAACTGGCGCGGGCTCGGAT
>CAZIDA010000238.1:0-5762 GCA_964537865.1 uncultured Acidobacteriota bacterium | reverse complement strand
GCCGGACACAGATAGGCTCTGTCTAAACTCCCGCGCCACATCTCGACTCTACCGCTGGAACGCTGACTTCAGGGTTCGGGGGATGATAAAGCAAAGACTGATGAGATCGGCAAGAATCTACTCACTTAGTGTCCTCCATTTCCATTGCAGCCTCCATTGCCGTTCGCATTGTTGCCATTGCCTTGATTTCCAGTTCCGTTGTTCCCATTTCCATTCCCGTTGCCATTGCCACAACCGCTGTTTCCGTTGGCGTTGTTATTGCCGTTGCCGTTTCCGCCGTTGTTGCCATTCCCATTGCCGCAACTGCCGTTTTCGTTATTCCCGTTTCCGTTTTGATTGCCGTGGTCATTGCCGCTCCCATTGTCGTGTCCATGGTTTCCGTGGCCATTTCCACCTTCATCCTCTTCATCTCCGGAGCAGTTGCTGCCATACGTGTTGTTCCAATCATGAGACCCATTTGAATTCACACAATTGCAGCTTCCGTGGTCATTGCCGTGATCTCCGTGCTCATGACCGCAGCCGTTGTTGTGGTCGCCATGGCCATTCCCCCAGCCATTCCCGTTGTCATGATCGTTGCCGTTTCCTCCGCAGGTTCCGTTGCCATGGTCATTGCCATGGCCGTTGTTGCCATGATCATTGTCTCCATGATCGTTCCCACCACAGTTGCCGTGGTCGCCGCCACCGTTGCCCTGACCGTTCCCGCAGCTACCTCCATCGTGGCCGCCGTTGTTGTCCTCGCCATTACCTCCGTGACCATTTCCGTTTCCATTGCCATTTCCGTGGTCATTCCCATGACCATTTCCATTGTCATCATTCCCATGGCCATGGCCGTTGCCGTTGTCTCCTTGGTCACCTCCGTGGCCGTTTCCATTGCCATTCCCATTGCCGTTCCCGTTGCCATTGCCTCCGTTGTTGTCACCACCGCCACTGCCGCCGCCGTTGCCACCACTATCGCCGCTTCCACCCGAACCGCCTGTCCCCGCTCCGCCTCCTGAACCGCTTCCGGAACCGCCTGCATTGACGCCTCCGAATTTGAGTCGCCGCGTGGTGAAGGTAGTCGAGGAATTGGCGCTTCCATAGATTGAATTGAGCGCAGTCACCGTCACTTGAATCTCTTTCTCAGTCGAGCTAAGGGGAGTGACGGTAATCGACCGAACGTAGCGGACGCGTGGATCACCGGATGCATACGGAATCCCCGTCAGGGGATCCGCGGCATTTCCATAGCTGTCCAGGTAATCCGGGTTGGCAGGGGTCGCGATGTTGTCGAAGACCTGACTCTGGATGTTCTCGAGTCCCTGCTGAGCCATGGTTACCGTGGAGGTGGCGACCTTCGAACGGGTCGTGGACTTCATCCCGTTGGCCAGCAAGTGGGCAATCCCCAGGAAGGTCGACACCATTAAGACAGTGCCCAACGCCACTTCCAATAGGCTCATGCCAATTTGATTTCGCTTCGAGTGGTCGTTTCTGCGGATGATGCGCGTCATGGGTTTCTCCAATCTACTTTCCCGATGCAGGTCTCCGGCTTCTCTCGCGCTTGATTCTGATGCGTTGACGGTTTTTGCTTTCTATCGTTGCCCCTTGCCAAGAATCGGCGGTTCCTACTGAATAAGCCCCAGCTTCCTAATATGATGGGATCATGCTCTGTGAAAATGTTCACACAATTATTACAACCCCGAATTTCCAAGGAGAACGACCGACCAGTCCCTCAGGAGTGCGGGCCTTTCGACCAATGGCCCGTTGACCGCGGATCGCCATAGGGTGATCCGGCCTCTGACGGAGATTGATTAGGATTAGGAAGTGAAAAGCGCTACGGGACGTTAGGTACGGAAGAAGCGCACGGCGAAAGCGATATGTTCTTGCTTGACTGAAGAATGGCCGAATAGTAGATTGAGCAACTTCGGGCGATCTTCACCATCTTGAATTGAGCGACATCACTTCAATGCGGGAGTCAGCGTTGCCTCATCATCTGAGGAGCAAATCGATTCCTTCTCAAAGTTCGTTTTTGGGGCGCTTCGGGGGCGATTGCCCGCTCGATCTTTCCCATCGCCTTTCTTCCCACAGGAGAATTCCCATGCTGAAAATTTTGCGCGCCATCGGCGCTCTCTTCTTCATGATGGTTTTGTGCGCCACCCTTCCCCTTCGTATAACCTTGGGTCAGCAGGCGCCTTCCGTCAATCAGGTAATGGACTCTCTGTTCAGGACTCAAGATTTTCAACAGGCCGCGATCTCCCCCGATGGTCAGAGGGTAGCTTGGGTGGAGACGCTTCAAGGGGAAAATCATGAGCCCTCGGGAAACTCCGCCATCTATACGAAAGCATTGGCGAATCCCAGATCTCAGCCAGTGCGAATCTCTGTCGCCACGAATGGCCAGCCCTTGTCGGAGCACGATATCGCTTGGTCACCGGACGGGAAGAGTTTGGCCTTCATATCCAACGGAGCGACAGAAGACCAGTCACAGCTTTACGCGGCCGATGTCGCGAGCGGCAAGGTTCGGAAGCTGACGAATCTCAAAGGACTTCTAGTCGGTCCTCAATGGTCTCCAGACGGCAAAGTGATTGCGTTTTTATTCACCGAGAACCTTCCCCGTTCGGCAGGTCCATTGGAACCCAGGGCGTCCATCTCAGGTGTCGTCGAAGAACATTTCTATGAACAGCGAATCGCGACCGTAGATCTGGCTTCGGGCACCGTGCGAGAGATATCTCCTGCGGACATGTACGTTTACGAGTTCGATTGGTCCCCGGATGGAAAGCGCTTTGCCGCCGTCGCGGCGCACGGCGATGGGGATAACAATTGGTGGATTGCCAAAATCTATACCGTCGCGGTCGCGGATGGGCAGACTCGCGTCATCGTCAAACCGCAGCTTCAAGTGGGTGTTCCCCGCTGGTCACCGGACGGGAAAAGCATTGCCTTCATCAGCGGCTTGATGAGCGATCAAGGGGTCATCGGCGGCGACATTTTCACGGTCCCGGCAAGCGGTGGGGAACCGGTCGACATCACACCGGGCATGAAGGCCTCGGCCAGTTGGATTCATTGGTTGCCTTCGTCGCGAGAGATTCTATTTGATGAGAATGTTGACGGTAACGCCGGCGTCGCTCGCGTTGAGGTTGAGTCGCATCGGATAACTCCTGTGTGGAATGGGCCGGAATCGATTTCCGCTACCGGATGGTCTATCAGCGAATCGCTCGCGCACGACGGAAAGACCTCGGCGATCGTCCGCAGCTCTTTGACGCATCCACCGGAAGTGTGGGCTGGCCCGATCGGGGCGTGGAAGCAAATGACGCGCATCAATGATGGGCTGCAAGCCGAATGGGGCGAGGCCAAGAATCTTCACTGGACGAACGGCGGTTTGAGAGTGCAAGGATGGCTGATCCTGCCACGCCATTACGATCCCCAAAAGAAATATCCGCTGGTGGTCTCGGTTCACGGCGGACCCGCCAGCATGAAGCACCTTTCCTGGCCGAGCACGTTCTTCGACTTCACGGTTCTCTCTGCCGAAGGGTACTTCGTCCTGGCACCGAATCCTCGCGGGAGCTACGGAGAAGGCGAAGCCTACACTCGCGGGAACGTCAAGGATTTCGGATACGGCGATTTTCAAGATATCCTGGCGGGCGTGAATGAGGCCGTGAAGACTTATCCGATCGATCCGAACCGCATCGGCATTGGCGGTTGGAGTTATGGCGGTTACATGACCATGTGGACCGTTACGCAAACTCAGCGTTTCAAGGCCGCCGTCGCCGGAGCCGGGATCATGAATTGGCAGAGTTACTACGGCGAAAATGGGATCGACCAATGGATGATCCCGTTTTTTGGCGCCTCGGTGTACGACGACCCCGCGGTCTACGCCAAGAGCTCTCCGATCACCTTCATCAAGAACGCCAAGACGCCGACGCTGGTGCTGGTCGGCGACAGCGACGTGGAATGCCCAACGCCTCAGTCCTTCGAGTTCTGGCATGCGCTCAAGACTTTGGGCCTGAAAACTCAATTGGTCGTTTACAAGAACGAAGGACACATGATCGCTCAGCCTAAACATCGGCTCGACATCATGAAGCGGACAGTGGCTTGGTACAACCAACTTCTGAAGTAGAAACGAAGTAACAGCCTGATAGCCATTGAAGGCGTTTCCCATCCTCACTGAAAATCACGGCCCACGATAGCAATATTCAAGCACCGATATGACCAAAATCAACTAGAAGTTATTACCTTCTAGCCATCGATAAACCTGCATCATTTACTAATTCTACACGTTTTTGATGAACAGAATTTCTTGACGGCATTATCAAAGAATGGTATTTTCTCGGCCATGGAAAACAACGGGCAAGGCAGTATTTCTCGACCGACAGTAGGAAGACCGGTAAAAAACATAAATGAGAACGGACAATTGGAGGCAGTCAGCAAGCTGCCGAAACTGACGATTTATATGCCGAAAGCTCTGCGAGCTCAATTGCGCGCCGCCGCAATGCTCCAAGGAAAATCAGTTTGGGAAGTGGTCAACACGGCTGTTAAAGCTTATTTGCAGTCTTTGCCTACTGAGCAGCGATTCATTTTGGAGTCAATGGCCCGCGAATTACAACGGCCTGAGAAGCCTTAGGGCTTAGTTATTTCCATCCATTAGATGAGATCGGACCCGTCAATTCAATGGATGACGCGTCTATTCACCGGCTTTCCAGCTATGAACCGATCAAACGCTCTCGAATTCTCTCCGGATAGGTGCCTATGAAAACTAAATCCTCTCTCGCTTGGATCATCGCGCTGGGATTCGTATCGCTTCAATCAGTTTATGGACAATCACCGGCGCGCGTGGAAATGTTTTCGCCGCAAGGCACGGTCAAGAACGTTCGCCAGGTGCGGGCGCGATTCTCGGAGTCGATGATGCCGTTCGGCGAGCCGCGGGAAGTGGTGGCGCCGTTCGACATTCAATGCCCCGCCAAAGGCACGGCGCGCTGGGCCGACAATCGCAATTGGATTTATGATTTCGACGAAAACCTTCCGGCGGGCGTGCGCTGCGAATTTCGGATCAAACCCGGACTCAAGACCTTGGCGGGCAATCCGGTGGTCGATTCGCGCGTCTTCGCCTTTTCCACCGGTGGCCCGGCCATCCTGAGTTCCATTCCTTACCAGGGCGATGCCGGCATCAACGAGGATCAGATCTTCGTTCTCGAAACCGACGCCGAGCCCACCGAGGCGTCGGTGCTCGCCCACGCGTATTTCACGGTCGCGGGGCTGGCCGAGCGCGTGGGCGTGCGCTTTGTCACCGGCCCGGAGCGCGAGCAGATTTTGAAAACCCAGTATCGCTATCGTCGCGGGAAGCTGCCGCATCCGGTGATTCTGCTCGAAGCGCGCCAGCGCTTCCCCAACGGCGTCAAGGTCAACTTGGTATGGGGAAAGGGCGTGGCCTCGGCGAGCGGCGTGCCCACCGATCAGGACCAAGTGCTTCCCTTTGTCACACGCGAACCCTTCACCGCCACTTTTCATTGTGAACGCGAGAACCCGAAGGCGGATTGCATTCCCTTTTCGTCTCTGTGGCTTTCATTCTCTGGACCTATCCGAAGAGCCTATGCCAAGCAGGCGATTCTGACCGGGCCGAACGGGAAAGTCTGGCATTCAACGATGGGATCGGCGTCGGATGAAGATCAAACCACCACCGACAGCATCAGCTTCGCCGGCCCGTTTCCAGAGAAGACCGAATTCACGATTTCCATCCCGCCCAATATCATCGATGACGCCGGACGGAAGCTCACCAACGCCAATCAGTTTCCTCTGAA
>CAZIDA010000237.1:0-5764 GCA_964537865.1 uncultured Acidobacteriota bacterium | reverse complement strand
TCTTCATACCCTTGGAGGAGGAAACCGCCATCATGACCGATCTCGTTCAACTCACTCGCGAAAAAGAAATTGCTGTCCTCACCATCAACAATCCACCGGTGAACGCGCTAAGCCCCGGTGTTCCGGAGGGAATCGCGGCGGCCATCGAAGCGATCGATCAGGACGACGGCATCAAAGCAGCGGTGCTGATGGGAGGCGGCAAAACATTCGTCGCCGGCGCGGACATCAAAGAATTCGGCAAGATGACGTCGGGCGCGAAGAAGCCCGGCGCCGGAATGCATCCGCTGCTCGGGAACATCGAGAATTGTCGCAAGCCTGTGGTCATGGCGATTCACGGCACCGCGTTCGGCGGCGGTTTGGAATTGGCGATGGCGGGCCATTATCGAGTGGCCCCGCCGAGCGCGCAGGTCGGCCAGCCGGAAGTGAAACTCGGCATTATCCCCGGAGCCGGCGGCACGCAGCGTTTGCCGCGATTGGCCGGAGTCGCCAAGGCCGTGGAGATGTGCGCCGAAGGCAAACCGATTTCGGCGCCGGAAGCGCTGAAGTTGGGTGTGATTGACCGATTGATAGAAGGTGACTTGCGATCCGGCGCCATTGCCTTTGCGCGTGAAATTGCAGGGAAGCCGTCTCCCAAGACTCGCGAGCGCAACGAAAAGCTGGGCACGCCCGATCAGAACGCCGCAATCTTTGCTGCGGCGCGTGAGGCGGCGCGCAAGAAACAGCGCGGCATGATGGCGCCGCTGGCCGCCATCGACGCGGTGGAAGCCGCGACCCGACTTTCTTTCGAGGAAGGCTGCCTGGAAGAACGGAGACTGTTCACCGAGTGCCTGTACTCCGATCAGTCGAAGGCGCTCATTCATGTTTTCTTTGGTGAGCGCGAAGTCGCCAAGGTTCCGGATATTTCCAAAGAGACGCCGACGATTCCCGTGAGCAAAGTTGCCATAGTCGGCGCCGGAACGATGGGCGGCGGTATCGCCATGGTCTTTGCCAATGCTGGGATTCCGGTGTTGCTCAAAGACGCCGACCAAGCGGCGCTCGATGGCGGGATCGCCAACATCCGAAAAAATTACGCCACTTCGGTGGAGCGAGGCCGCTTCACCCAACCATTCGTGGAAGAGCGATTGAGATTGATCACGCCGACGCTCGACTATGGCGATTTCACCGGTGTCGACATGGTGGTGGAGGCGGTGTTCGAAGGCATGGCCTTGAAGAAGCAGGTGTTCGGCGAACTCGATCGCGTGTGCAAACCCGGGGCGATTCTGGCGAGCAACACGTCGACTCTCAACATCGACGAGATCGCGTCGGCGACCGCGCGTCCTCAATCGGTCATCGGCACGCATTTCTTCAGTCCGGCGAACGTGATGCGCCTTCTCGAAATCGTGCGCGGCAAAGCAAGCGGCAAAGATGTGATTGCGACATGCATGCAGCTCTCGAAAAAGCTCGGCAAAGTCGGCGTGCTCGTCGGCAACTGTCGCGGCTTTGTAGGCAACCGCATGTTCGGGCCGTATCGCCGCGAGGCGCAGTTTCTAGCGGAGGAAGGCGCCACCGCGGAAGCCGTCGACAAGGCGCTGTACAATTTTGGAATGGCGATGGGCCCGATGGCCACCGGTGATTTGGCCGGGCTGGACGTGGGATGGCGCATTCGCAAAGAATTTCGTCATCTGGAAAAGCCCGGTGTGCGACAGCCTTTCGCCGAAGATCGTCTCTGTGAGTTGGGACGCTACGGCCAGAAGACCGGCGCCGGTTGGTATAAATACGACGAGAGGCGACGCGCCATTCCCGACGCTGAAGTAAATGGGCTGGTGCGGAAATGGGCCGGTGAAGCCGGGATTCCGCAACGCGATATCTCACCGGAAGAGATCGTCGACCGCTGCCTCTATGCGCTGGTCAACGAAGGCGCGCGCATTTTGGAAGAAGGCATCGCCCTGCGCGCCGTCGACATCAACATCATTTACCTCAATGGCTACGGCTTTCCGGCGTATCGTGGGGGGCCGATGTGGCATGCGGACACCGTAGGCTTGAAAAAAGTTTATGACCGCGTCTGTGAATTTCACCAACAACTGGGAGAGTTGTGGGAACCGGCGCCGCTGTTGAAGCGGCTGGCGCAAGAGGGAAAAACCTTCGCTCAGTTCGATCAGGAGCGCGGCGCGATGGTAAAATCAAATTGAACCGGTCGATGATCCGGCGCGCGAACTTCGTGGTCGTTGGCCCCGGATGACCGCTCCTGATCGTCATTCTTAATTTTTTGTCCGGGAACCGCGGTGTCCGCCGCGGCGGATGCGCCGAGGATCATGGTTTGTCACTCTACTTAGCGATCATCTATGAACGGGAGAAAAGATGCGAGAAGCCGTAGTCGTAGCCAGTTCCCGCACCGGGCTGGCAAAATCGTTTCGTGGCTCTTTCAATATGACGCGCCCCGATGATCTTGCGGCGCACTGCATCCGCGACGTGTTGCGCAAGACGCCGCAGATCGATCCGAAAGAAGTTGAAGACGTGGCGCTGGGATGCGGTCAGCCGCACGGCCCGCAGAGTCACAACATTGGGCGCGGCGCGGCGATGTTGGCCGGACTTCCTACGTCGGTTGCCGGCACGACCATCAATCGATTTTGCTCCTCCGGGTTGCAGGCCATCGTGCTGGAAGCTCATCAGATTATGAACGAGGGCGTGGACGTCGCCCTTGGCGGTGGCGTTGAGAGCATCAGCCTGATGCAAGTAACCAACAGCCCGCATCCGGAATTGCAGAAGCGCCTGCCGGGCCTATACATGGTGATGGGCGACACGGCCGAGGTCGTCGCCAAACGCTATCGAATAAGCCGGCAAGTCCAGGACGAGTATTCTCTGCTGAGCCAGCAACGCACCGCCCGCGCCCAACAGGAAGGTTTTTTCAAAGACGAGATCGCGCCCATGAAAGTCACCATGGCGATCGTCGATAAAAAGACCGGTGAAAAAACGGGGACCCGGGAAGCCTACTGCGACCGCGACGAATGCAATCGTCCGGACACAACGCTGGAAGGATTGCTTGCCTTGAAGCCGCACTTCGATCAAACCAGCGGCCAAGGAACGGTGACGGCGGGCAATTCCTCGCAGCTTTCCGACGGCGCTTCCGCCACGCTGCTCATGTCGCGCCAGCGCGCCGATCAACTCAAGATTCCTTACAGCTTGATATTCCGCGGATTTCAGGTGGCCGGCTGCGATCCGGATGAAATGGGAATCGGCCCCGTCTTTGCCGTCCCGAAATTGCTTAAGCGCACCGGCCTGAAGTTGAACGACGTCGACCTCTGGGAACTCAACGAAGCGTTTGCGGTGCAGGTGGTTTATTGTCGCGACCGCTTGGGCCTCGATCCGGAGAAGCTGAACGTCAACGGCGGCTCCATTTCCATCGGCCATCCTTTCGGCATGACGGGTTCGCGTCTGGTCGGAACAATTGCCAACGAGATGAAGCGACGGCGGGCGCGCTACGGCGTCGTGACCATGTGCATCGGCGGCGGTCAAGGCGCCGCGGCCCTGTTCGAGCGCGCGGGATAAATTGGATTTTTTCGTGAACCGAATTGCTCTGGTAGCCCCGGCGGTTCTTCACGCCGGGGTATTTTCTCAGAATGCTCGCAAGAGCCCCCGGCGAAAAAAACCGCCGGGGCTACCAAAGCCAAATCTTATTCGAAAGACAAAACTCTGCCAGCTTGTTATGAAAAACCATCAATGGAGACTGAAGTCCCGTCCTGTCGGTCTCATCAAACCGAGCGATTTTGAATTTGTGTCTCAACCGATCTCTGAGATCGGCGATGGAGAAGTCTTGGTTCGTGTCGTCTATCTTTCATTGGATCCGGCCATGCGCGGCTGGGTGATGGATCGGCCGTCCTACATTCCACCGGTGCAAATTGGCGATGTGATGCGCGGACTTGCTGTCGGCGTCGTGGAGAAATCGAAGCATCCAAATTTTGCGCCGGGCGACAAAGTGCAGGGAATGTTCGGCTGGCAGGAATACGCCATTTCAAAAGGCGAAGGTGTGACGAAGTTGCCGGAGAGTTCACTTCCTTTGTCCGCTTACTTGGGTCTGTTCGGTTTGGCTGGGCTGACTTCGTATTGCGGCCTTCTCGAAGTGGGTCGTCCCAAGGCCGGTGAAACATTGTTGGTTTCCGGCGCCGCCGGCTCCGTCGGTTCGCTGGTGGGACAGATCGGCAAAATCAAAGGCCTGCGCGTGATTGGCATCGCCGGCTCGGACGAGAAATGCAATTGGCTGACGCACGATCTGGGCTTCGACGCCGCCGTGAATTATAAGCATCCCGATTTTTTCCGCGAGCTGAAAACCGCTTGCGCCAACGGCGTGGATCTTTATTTCGAAAACGCCGGCGGAGACATTTTGAACGCGGCGCTTTCGTTGATGAACAACTTCGGTCGCGTGGTGATTTGCGGACTCATCTCCCAGTACAATGCCGTCGCGCCGGCGCCAGGTCCGTCGAATTTTGTGATGATTCTCAGCAGGCGGCTCACGGTGCGAGGCTTCATCGCGACAGATCACGTCGCCAAAGCCGGCGATATGATGCGCGATTTTATGGAGTGGCATCGCTCCGGACGGCTGAAGTATCGAGTTGACATTGTCAAGGGCTTGGAAGCCGCGCCGACAGCGATCAATAGGCTGTTCGACGGTTCCAATCAAGGCAAGTTGATGGTGCAGGTTTCTGACGCCCCAGGCGCGTCGTAACGCTATTTTCCCCAAACTAGAGGCGGCTCCAATGGATTTCGAAGTCAGCGACAAAGTCAAAGATTTGCAGCGCCGTTTGACGGCGTTCATGGACGAGCACATTTATCCGAACGAGCAACGATTTTATGAAGAGATCGAACGCAGTCGATGGACGCCGACAAAAATTATCGAAGAGCTCAAGCCCAAGGCTCGCGCCGCCGGGTTGTGGAATTTGTTTTTGCCGGATGCCGAGTACGGTGCGGGGCTGACAAATCTCGAGTACGCGCCGCTGTGCGAGATCATGGGCCGCGGGGGCGCGCTGGCGCCGGAGGTTTTCAACTGTTCGGCGCCGGATACCGGGAACATGGAAGTGCTGGCGCGTTACGGCACCAGGGAGCAGAAAGAACGCTGGTTGAAGCCGCTCTTGGCCGGTGAAATTCGATCCTGCTTTGCGATGACCGAACCCGCGGTGGCCTCATCGGATGCGACCAACATCGAGGCCACCATCACTCGCGAGGGCGATGAGTACGTCCTCAATGGCCTGAAGTGGTGGGCCTCCGGCGCCGGCGATCCGCGCTGCAAAGTGGCCATCTTCATGGGCAAGACCGATCCCTCGGCGCCGGTTCACAAACAGCAATCGATGATTCTCGTACCGATGGACGCGCCCGGCGTGAAAATCGAACGGCTGCTCAACGTCTTTGGCTTCGATCACGCGCCGCACGGCCACGGCGAAATTTCTTTCCGCAACGCTCGCGTTCCGGCCTCGAACTTGTTGCTGGGGGAGGGTCGCGGATTCGAGATTGCGCAAGGAAGACTGGGACCGGGGCGGATTCATCATTGCATGCGATGCATCGGCGTGGCGGAGCGCGCCTTGGAAATCATGTGCCGGCGCGTCCAGTCGCGCGTCGCCTTCGGCAAGCCGCTCGCGGAGCAAGGGACCATCCGAGCCGACATCGCGCTCTCTCGCATGGAAATCGAACAGGCCCGCTTGCTGACGCTGAAAGCCGCTCACATGATGGACACGGTCGGAAACAAGGCGGCGCGAACCGAGATCGCGATGATCAAAGTGGTCGCGCCGAACATGGC
>CAZIDA010000236.1:0-5764 GCA_964537865.1 uncultured Acidobacteriota bacterium | reverse complement strand
CATGTATCCCATGCCGCCTTGCGTGTCGCTGTCACAGGTGTCGAGCGGAAGCGTGTAGACGGAAGAAGCCGCCAGTTCTACTCGCAGCAAAACGTTTCCCACTTGCGGGCCGTTCCCGTGCGTCAGAATGACGTCCCAGCCGCGCGCGATGATGGCGGAAATATATTCCGCCGTCTCCGCCGCGTTTTCAAATTGCTCTCTGATGGTGCCGACTTGCCCCGGCTTGGTGATGGAATTTCCGCCGATGGCAATCACTGCGAGTCGAGACATATGAGTTCAGTCCTAGAAAAATGAATTAGCATGATGTGGCGCAGACACTCTTGTCTGCGCCTGGTTTTCAAATGCAACTTGGCAAAATTTCGTTTCGCCCGCGCGAAAGAGCCCCCGGCCTAAAGAACGGCCGGAGCTACCAAAACGTTTCAGAAAATTTGGCGCAGACGAGCCGCCGTGGGTCTGCGCCCCGCACCGTTCTTTAGAAAATATGGCGCAGACAAGAGTGTCTGCGCCACACGGGCTCATTTCATCAACGTCAACATCACCGCTTTCTGGGCATGAAGACGGTTCTCCGCTTCGTCAAAGACCACCGACTGCTGTGAGTCAATGACTTCGTCGGTGACCTCTTCGCCACGGTGAGCGGGAAGGCAATGCAAGAAAATGGCGTCCGATTTCGCTTGAGCCATCAGCGCGGCGTTTACTTGATAGGGCCAAAAGATTTTTCTTCGCGCCTCGGCTTCAGATTCCTGACCCATGGACGCCCACACGTCGGTATAAATCACATCGGCCTGTCGCGCGGCCTCGGTGGGATCGTTCGTAATCGAGATCTTCGATCCCCGTTTTGCGAGCGCGGCGTCCTCGCGCGCCATCTCCACCATCTCCGGTTTCGGCTCGTAGCCTTTAGGAGTTGCCACCCACATGTGCGCACCGGTCTTGGCGCCGATCTGCATGAGAGAATTCGCCACGTTGTTTCCGTCTCCCACAAATGTCACCTTGAGCCCGGCCAGTTTCTTCTTGTGCTCTTTGATGGTGAGAAAATCCGCGAGCGCCTGGCACGGATGTTCGAGATCGGTCAGGCCGTTGATGACGGGAATCGATGCGGCCTCCGCCAAGCCGACGCAGATGTCGTGCCCGAATGTGCGAATCATAATGCCGTCACACCAGCGCTCTAGATTCTTTCCGACATCGTACACCGACTCGCGCTTGCGCAAGCTGATGTCCGACGGCGCCAAATAAATTCCTTGTCCTCCCAACTGGAAAATTCCGGTTTCGAACGTGACGCGCGTCCGGAGTGACTGCTTCTCAAAAATCATGGCCAACGTTTTGCAACGGAGCGATCGCGCATACTTCTGCGGCGATCGCTTGACTTGCGCCGCCAGAGCAAACAATTGATCGATCTCCTTGGCGCTGTAATCGTGAATCGAAATGAAGTCGGTATGTTTCAAGGAAGTCCTTCTCCTGTCGTTGATGCCGGGCGATGCAAGATCTTCTTCAACACATCTTCGAGGTCCGGCTTGCCCAGCTCCTGCAATTCGTAAGTCACCCGCATCGAAGGCTTGTTGATTTTCAGAATTCTTCCCAAGTCAATCGGCGTGGCGATGAGCACGAGATCGCAATCGGTCTTGTTGATGGTCGTCTCCAGCTCACGAATTTGCTTCTTGCCGTACCCCATGGCCGGAAGGAGCGTTCCGATCTTTGGATACTTCTGAAACGTTTCAGCGATGGAGCCGACCACATACGGCCGCGGGTCGATAATCGCCCCGGCGCCGAAGTGTTCAGCCGCCACAATGCCGGCGCCGTAAGTCATTTCGCCGTGCGTCAGCGTGGGGCCGTCTTCGATAACCAGGACGCGCTTCCCGCGAATCGCCTCGGGGTCCGAGACCAAGATGGGCGAAGCGCAATCGATCACCATCGCCTTGGGATTGTACAGCCGAATGTTTCGTCGAACCGTCTCGATATCGGCGGCGTTGGCCGTTTGAATCTTGTTGATGATGATAACCTGCGCCCGCAGCAGGTTGGCTTCTCCCGGATGATACAAAATCTCATGGCCGGGGCGATGCGGATCAACTACCACGATTTCCAAATTGGGCCGGTAAAACGGAAGATCGTTGTTGCCGCCGTCCCAGACGACGACATCGGCCTCCTTTTCCGCTTGCCGGAGAATCGCCTCGTAATCGACGCCGGCGTAAACCACCACGCCTCGAACGATGTGCGGCTCGTATTCCTCGCGCTCTTCGATGGTGCATTCCTGAAGGTCCAAGTCCTCCAATTTGGCGAAGCGTTGGACGCGCTGCTTGACCAAATCGCCGTACGGCATGGGATGGCGAACGGCCACCACGCGATGGCCGCGGCGTTGAAGAATATCACAGACCTTCCGCGTGGTTTGCGACTTTCCGCAACCGGTGCGAATGGCGCACACCGAAACCACCGGGACTTTCGACTCCAACATGGTGGAATCGGCGCCCATCAAACGGAAATCGGCGCCGGCGGCGATCACGCGCGAGGCCACGTGCATGACGTGCATGTGCGTCACGTCGCTGTAAGCAAAAATGACTTGATGAATCTTCTTGCTGCGAATCAAATGCTCCAACTCCCGCTCCGGATGAATCGGAATGCCCTCCGGATAAAGTTGACCGGCCAGCTCCGCGGGATATTTGCGGCCGTCGATGTTGGGAATCTGCGTGGCCGTGAAAGCCAGCACTTCGTAATCTTTGTTGTCACGGAAGCTGACATTAAAATTGTGGAAGTCGCGGCCCGCCGCTCCCATGATGAGTGTTCGAATACGCCCCATAAATGACCTCTTTCAGTTTTTGAATTGATGAGAATTAAAAATCAGTCGAAGGCCCGCATGAAACTAGCTTTGGTAGCCGGGATTTGCCCGCGCTTTGGCGAATCCCGGCCCCCTCGGCTCTGCCTCAGGCGAACCGCCGTCTAACGCAGCCTCAGCTCCCGCTTACGCATGAGCCACGCCCAGTTCCGCTCGCGTGACAGCGTGCACGGCCGTCTCGAAGATTTCGAGACCGCGCATCAACTGCGCCCGCGAAATGTTGATCGGCGGGATGAATCGGATCACGTTCCCGTTGGCGCCGCAGCCGATCAGAATCAAGCCGGCTTTCAAGCATTCCGCCAAAACTTTTCCCGTGGCTTCGGGATTCGGGTCACCTTTCTTGTCGATGAACTCCACGCCGATCATGAAGCCCAAACCGCGCACGTCGCCGACAATGGGATTGTTGTCGCGCATCTTCTTCAAGCGAGGGAACACCTCGGCGCTCAGCGCTTGACAATTTTCGAGCATCTTTTCTTCTCGCATCGCCCGAATCGTGGCGACGGCCGCGGCGCAGGAAACCGGATTTCCGCCGAACGTCGTGCCGTGCGCGCCGGGCGCCCATTGCTTCATGATCATGGAAGGCGCGCCAAAAGCGCTCAGAGGAAATCCGGAGGCAATCGCTTTCGCCATGACAATGATGTCCGGCTCAATTCCAAAATGTTCGCAGGCGAACCATTTGCCGGTGCGTCCGAATCCGGTTTGTACTTCGTCGGCGATTAACAGGATGCCGTGCTCCCGCGTGAACTCGCGCAAGAACTGAATGAATTCTTTCGGAGGCACAATGTAGCCGCCTTCGCCCTGCACCGGCTCGAAAATGATGGCCGCCGTTTGCTCCGGATGAACCTCGTGCTTGAAGATGTCGCGGATGAATTGAATGCATTCGAAGGCGCAGCTCTCGCGCTTCTGGCCGTAAGGGCAGCGGTAGCAGCAAGCGTAGGGCGCGCGATAAACCGACGGGAGCAGCGGCTCGTAATCTTTTCGATACTTCACCGTGGATGAAGTGATGGAGATGCATCCGAGAGTGCGGCCATGAAACGCGCCTCGAAAACAGAGCACCGCAGGCCGGTGCGTGACGCTCTTGGCCAGTTTGATCGCTCCCTCGTTCGCCTCCGCGCCGCCGTTCGAGAAGAAGAACATGTCGATCGCTCCCGGCGTGATGGCCTTCAGCTCTTCGCACGCTTTCACGATGCTGTCGTAGTAGTAAACGCCGCCGGCGTGAATCAAATTGTTGATCTGATGCTTGGCCGCGGAAACAACTTTGGGATGACAATGGCCGATGTTGGTGGTGGCCGTTCCGCAGGAAAAGTCCAAATACTTTCGGCCCGACTTGGTTTCAATCTCGGCGCCGCGCGCTCGTCGCGCCACCAATTCCGTGTCCCATCCGAGCGCGGGAGTGAGATATTTCTTTGCTCGCTTTACCACATTGACTCGCATGATTCCTCCTTTAGACTCAAAGCGGCCTGGGGCCGCCATTCGCCGCGGCGAAAACTCATGGACGTTCTGGGCGGCCTGAAAATCCTTGCTAAGAAATCAAAATCTTGCCGGCTTGTTACACACAAAGACCTGTCTTCCGCGAATATTCGTTGGAAGTTGAATAAGAAAAGGCCTATCGACTGGCTCGGATATTATTCGAATCCCGTGTGCCGATACCCGATGAATGACTCTGGAATGAATTTGTAAAGGGATCGATGGCGGACACTTTTTTGAAGGCTAAACTTGTTCATAAAGCGCTTCTTTCTGACCAAAGCGATTCTTTATTCCGCATTTCTGAGGGTCGAACCGAATTCGGAGTAGAGTTTGAAGAGGATTCTGATTGATCGAGCCTTGCTCCCAGCTCCAGGATAAGTCCTCAATGCCCTTTCATCCTCTCGCAACCCCCCATTCGAACGTGGAAATCATACATGGGAATCGTTTGGAGGTCAAACTCTGCATCATTCTGAAGTTCTCCGCCTTGATTACGACACCTCCTCCACTGATGCCTCAAGGAATCCAAGGGCATGAAAACCACCGGCTCGCTTGAATGCAGGCCCGGAGGGCCGCAATATATGTAGCCCCGCCCGCTGCTCCGTCCGCCGTAGGCGGAGAGCGAGGGCGGGGTACAGTGACCAATTAGATCGTGAAGCCCGCCTTGGCGGGCGACAGAACTTCCGGGGATGATTCCCTCATTTTCGGAGCAGCCTCTCATGGTCGCCGCGGCGACCACTCAAAGCCATGAAAATGATGTGGAAGCCGGGATGCTCTGTTTCTTGGAGCATCCCGGAGGTCCCATCGATCAGCCTTGCCGCGACGTCCGGGATTCGCCAATCTCCCAATCCACCAATCCACCAAAAACCTGGCGGACGCAAGCGAAACCCGGCGGACAACCCTGGGCTGGAGGCCGCAGCCTCTTCGAAGCAGGCAGTGCCGAGGTCCATATCGCCTTCGCAATTCCTTCGATGGTGCGGACGGTGAGATGATTCTCCAATCACGGTGATGGCAATCCTCTCAGCGCCAACGGCGCTGCGGCTCGAAGCCCAATGTTGCTCTCCGCCCCGGCGGAAAGCTACTTTGGGTAGACGACGGCAGTAAATTTTAGAAACGAATTCACAACCCCCACGGGGTTGTGGCATGATCGGTATCCCCCAACGAACAAACCTCCCCCGAGGTGAGAACTCCATGTCACAATCTCTCTCCGCTGTTTGTGTTCACCTGATATTTTCCACAAAACGCAGTTGGCCTTTTCTCGCAAGCAAAGAGGTTTGCCATTAGGGATTGATCCAATTCCAACAGGCCGCAACCCCGTTGGGGTTGTGTGTCAGACCATGTGGCCCGCGTCACCCAGGGTAGTCCGCCAATAGAGCGGCGGACAACCCTGGGCTGTGAGCCGCAGCCTCTTCGAGGCAGTCGCTCATGGTCGCCGCGGCGACTCAAGGGGATGAAAATATTTCAGGGTTGGGATGATGC
>CAZIDA010000235.1:0-5880 GCA_964537865.1 uncultured Acidobacteriota bacterium | reverse complement strand
CATTATTCAAAGCGTTTCCAAAAACGAACTCTTGCTCAACCGGACAGTCATGATATTTTATCTTCTTCAATAAACACAAAGCCGAAATTCGAACGGAGCATACGCTCCTCAGAAAATCGCGGCAAGGGAGAGCCTCACACAAAGAATCGCGGCAGCAAATCTTGTTGACTTGTCGCGCCGGTGCGCTCGGATGAGCCGCCTCAAATTCTTTCCACCAGCGGATTCCCGATCGGATGGTTTCCCAACGTGACGTACGAAGAATCGCGTGTGGCGCTGAAATCCGGGGATCGTCTCATCCTCTATTCCGACGGCCCGGTCGACGCCGCCGGGCCCCATGGCGATCACTTCGGAAAAGAGCGGCTGTTGCAGGCGATCGAAAATGACCGGTCGGCGCCGCTGGAGAAAAACCTCGAGACCTTGCTCCAGTTCGTCAGGGATTGGTGCGGCGCGAGCGGTTTGGACGACGACGTCTCCATTCTGGGAATTGAGAGTGAATAATTGGCGCCCCGACTCCGCCGACAGGGGGAATGCCCCCGCGGTATGGATAGGAGGTCCGGGATGCTCTCCGCCTGCGGCTAAGAGCATCCCGGCTACCCAAAATGTTTTGATGCCCTCGGCTATGCCGACGATGAGGATTTCATGTTCTCGAGAATGGAACAATTCAATTTGGATGGTGGGCCCAGTAGGACTCGAACCTACGACCAACGGATTATGAGTCCGCCGCTCTGACCGACTGAGCTATGGGCCCGCAACGGCGCCAACATCATACAACGGAAGCGCTAATTATACATAGGCGAGCTTAGCCGGAACGCGGGCAGGTCCGTTGCGGCTTGCGGTCATTCCGTGGACGCAACAGTCCCGTTCTGAATTTCTTCGTCACAGCCGCCGGCGCCTGATTCTCAAGAGGCGGACTATTTGTTCGCATTCAATTTGCTTTCGAGCGCCTTGAGCAAATGAGAAATGGCCCGCCTTTCTTTGAACGCTTCATGCTGGTCCGCTTGTTCGGCGACCTCCTCCTTTTCGAATATCGTCTCGATGATATGTTGTCCCAATCTTCGGTAACTCTCGAATTGCGATTCGGTGAACCACTGATCGGCCGTTGCCTGATGCGGAAAATCCTGATGCGCCTTCGCGTAATTCAACACGTCGGCGGGCTCGCCTCCCGTGAGCGAAGCCTTCACATACAAGAAGATTCCATCCACCGCGTTGCGATCGACCATGTTGTAGTGAATTTTCCCCACGACCCAGTGGAACGGTGAATACGCATCCTCCTTGGGACGAACGACTGCCTGCGGCGACATCTCGATCTCGACTCCAATGTCCTCGCGGCATTTGCGAATGGCGTTGCCCAAATCCTCCAGCGTGTAATCCGGATCCGCTCCGGCGTCACAGGCGATGATGTAATGGCAGCGCCTCTTCACGAGTTCGTAAACGCCCAGATTCTCGAAATGGCCGCCGTCGGAGAGGTACACATACTTCGCGTCGTCATCTGTTGTTCCAAACAACTCCGCCAGCAGCCACCACAATCCGGTGCGCGGTCCGGGCTTTGTCCACGTTTGATTGTCGCGCGGATTGCCGGCCCAAAATCCCAACCGCACATTGAAAAAAGTCATCAGCGCGGCCAGCGACGGCGTGGAGTGATAACCCATGTTCGGGCTCAATGCGGCGCCCGAAATGCTCATGGCGGTTCCGATAAAGAGTCCGCCATCCTTGTATCCATACTGCTCCGTCGGCCGATACGCATAAGGATCGAGCGCCACTCTCTTGTTATTTCGCGCGCCAGGTGGAGAGGTTCGGGACAGGTCAATTCTTTCCAGCCACGTGTCGTACCCGCAGCGCAGCGGAGTCATAGAAAACGATTCCGCTTTTCTTTCCTGCCACGCCAAGTTGCGCGTGCTCACGAGATTGAGAGTAGAGTTGATAATCGGAAACGGACCGGAGTAGCAGGACTCACTGCGCAGATCTTTGAGACACAGGTCATCATTCCAGTCGAGTCCGGTGAATGTGTTGGGCTGACGATCCGCGTGGGATGCGCCCAAGTAGCACCGCACCAGACGATTCCGATAGAACAAGTTCATCGAGAACTCATTCAAGTTCACCCGCCAGGAAAGGAACAGGCACGCGAGAAAGGCGCCCAGACACAGCAGCAACAGCCAAGCGTTGGTCACGGTTCCCAACATCTGCCAGTGCGCGGCGAGGTATTCTGGCGCTAGATGTTCCGCGTTTTTCGGCATGGCCGTCCCACTCAATGATAGGCTCGGCGATGTGAGAGATCCGCTGAGATTCAAAACCCAATTTGCGACCTTGGCCACCGCTGGACTTGGCGAAAGAAAATGATCCCACGCGCCAGGATGCTTCGCGCATAACACGGCCCAGTTCATACTCAAACGCGCCAGAATCAGCTCCAGCGAAAGCGAAAGCAGCGAAAGCAGTCCTACGATGAAGACGTACGGAGTTAACGAAAGCGCCACGTCGCTCCATTTCTTTGATCCGGCTTCTCCGGTCTTTGAATTCTTGCCTCCGATCACGCCCGCAACCGTGGCAATCACCCAAGTGAGTCCCACGGCGCTGAGCCAGCCTCGTAGCCACATCAATCCCAGAGGCGCGTAGAACGCCATCCCAAACGCCGCCGCCCACACGATGGAGACGATGAAAATCCATCCGGCCACGCGGGCCCACCACTCCCGAAAAATGTCGAAGAAGGTCCATCCCATCAAACCCATCTGAATTACCGCCGTGAGCAGAAAGACCATCAGTGTCAGAGGCACTCCGAAGCTGATCGCATGAAAGAGCTTCCCATCGGTCGTCACCAACCAAGGGAAAATTTTATGCGCCGCGGCATAAAGCAGAAGCCCGGCCAGCGGTCCGGAGAGCAGGGAAGTCAAGATCCAAGTCCATCTCCGGTGTCTTTTCTCAAACTCGTCCTTTGGGGTTGACTGTGGTTTAGGGCCGAAGGCAACGCTGATCATCCAAGGGGCGCTGACTCCCACGAAACCGCCTACGACCCATTCCCACCAATGCGCATTTTCATTCCAGAAATTCGGATGGAGCCAGAGCCATCCGGTCAGGACCCACGCGGCCATAGAAATCGGCGCGATGATCGTCGCCGCGATCCATCCCAGCGATTGGGGAAGCCGTCCCGCTTTTGTCGGCGACGCAGTCTTTCCGCCTGTCTCAATCTCCTTCAAGCCTTGTGTTCCCACGCACAAGGCCAACGTCACGAGCACGAAAACGGCGAGGGGAGCGGGGGCGTACATCACTCGATGCGACTGCGACATCAATTCGGTGATGTACACGACGCAGTACGGCAACAGAAGAATTGAGAATAGAAACAGCGTTAGGATCGCCTGGTTCAACAGAAGGTTTCGCAGATAGATTGCGACCATCGCCCAGGTATCCGCGCTCAACAGCCCCATCCGCGGCGTCAGATAGTTGCTGTACTCTCTCAAGAATCGGACTGGCTGCGGCTCGGTGTGCGTTTCCTCTTTGCGCTTTTCTCCATCGACCGGTTGGCGTGAGACGCGATTGGGCTTCAACTCCTGCTCGACCACATCAATTCCTTGTTTTGTTTGGGCCTCGGGCTGGGCGGCTTTACTTTTCGGATGACTGGGTGGTGGAGGATTTGTCTCCCGCTGCAAGCTGGGGACCATCAAAGCCATTAGAGGACGCAGCGGTTCGAGGAAATATCGCTGCAATGTCGCACGCGTCGATGAAGTAGGTTTTGTCGTTCCATTGTCGTCTGAGGCTTGTTCAATTTCCTTTTTTAGCTCCTGCCCTTTTCGCCAGATCCAAGTTTCCAGCCAGCTTCCGATGTATCCTCCTCCGGAAACGGTCGAAAGATAATCGAAGACTCGCAGCAGGCCGCGGTCAGCCAGCCCTTGAAGAACTCCAAGATTGAACGTCGCGCTCCGGATTCCTCCACCTCAAAAAGCAAGGCCCACCAATTCCATTTTGTGCGCATTGCCAATGGCCTCTTCTGCGACGGCTACGCATTTGGAATGATTTTGATCCGGTTCGCTGTTTGTTTTTGCGACCGTCGCGCCGTTGTTCGCTCTTGAGGACGCCTCGCCGTTCACTCTTCGCTTGATGCGAAGCTGCTCAATTTCTTTCAACTCTTCTCTTAGGACTTCTCCGAAGCAGATCGCATCGTTCTTTGGGACTGCCTTTTCGCGCTCACGTTTCATCTTGCTCCTCCTTCGATTCTGACGGATTTGGAGGCATGAGAATCGCGCTTTGCATTCGCATGGAGAATGCGGCCGGCATGAACAATCCGCAGGCGGCGACGATAATAGGCCCACGGATTTGAACGTTCCATGAACGCATGCAACGCCTCCATGAGGGCGTGAACAACCCACGCATTTCTAAGGTTGCGCGAAGTACGCGATGCGATCTTTCTTATCGTTGAGACCTGTATGCTATCGATGAAATTGAAAAAATGAGGGTAACTTTCCCGGCTGGCGAGAGATTGCGCCACCCAGCGTCAAATCACTGTGAGAACTCGGTGTCGAACCAAGAACCTCGGGAAAGCCTCAAATGGCCAGCCGGCGGTTCAACCTTGGCCGACCTGGGGGTGACTGGCCAAAAGAAAGTATAGGCCGGGTCAAGACGTGGGTCAATTAGGAATTCCTCAGCCGCTGTGGTCGGCGAGAGTCCAGAATCCGCATTGAAGCCGTGCCGTTGGCTGATGAGGCGGTCACTGAGTAAGCGCTTTACGGATCGACTGCCACTCTCCAGGACGCTTGGGTTTGGGATAGTTCATTCGCAATCCTTTGAGCGTGTCGAGAATGATCTGCGAAATGATGAGCCGGGCATTTTCTTTGTCGTCGGCGGGAACGATGTGCCACGGAGCGTGCTGAGTGCTGGTGGCGCTCACGCAAGCCTCATAAGCCCGCATGTAATCCTTCCACAGCTTTCTTTCTTCGACGTCGGCTCGGCTGAATTTCCAATTCTTTTCCGGCTCATCGATACGACGGAGAAAGCGCTTGCATTGTTCTTCCTTGGAAAGGTGCAGGAAGAATTTGATGATACGGGTCCCGTTTCGATAAAGATGGTGTTCCAAGTCCACGATGGAGCGATAACGTTCCTCCCAAATATCTTTTTCGTTGAGCAGTTCATCCGGCAGTCCCTGGTTGCGAAGAATCTCCGGATGCACCTGGACGATCAGGACTTCCTCGTAATACGACCGATTGAAAATGCCGATGCGCCCGCGTTCCGGCAGATGGCGGGTCGTCCGCCAAAGAAAATCGTGCGCCAACTCTTCAACGCTGGGCTGCTTGAAGCTGAACACCTGGCAGCCTTGCGGATTGATCCCCGACATGACGTGCTTGATGGCGCTGTCCTTCCCGGCGGCGTCCATGGCCTGAAAGATCAGAAGCACGGCATAGCGGTGGTGAGCTTCCAACAGACATTGAAGCGAGCTCAACGCCTCAATATGTTTGATGAGAATCTTTTGATAGTGCTCCTTCGATTTATAGAACGGATGAACCAGCGTGGGCCAATCTTTGAGTTTGATTCTTTCTTTTTCCTGTACCCGGAAATCTTTTGAGTGGATCTTCATGGTTGCCCCCGGCACGTTGTGCTCCCGACCGAAATCCTCGACACAAGAATATGCGAAAAGCGCAAGAGTTTCAAAGCTCTTGAAAGTATATCGTCAAGATTTGCATTTGCTCCTCCGAATGAGCTGCTGCTACTGCGTTACAAGCGAGACTGTATTCACGACCATGAAGATATCTAGCCGATCGGGCCGTCATTCGAAACCTCTGGCCTCCATCCATCGCCGGTATTGGTCGCACAGAGCTCATCGCTCTGGCAGAATCAAAGCTCCAAAGGAGCGACAGTGAGTAGCCGGGGACCTGGAAATGGTCGCCCGCCAAGCGGGTG
>CAZIDA010000234.1:0-5881 GCA_964537865.1 uncultured Acidobacteriota bacterium | reverse complement strand
TTAGTACGAGTCGAATTTTCTTCTAGGAGCGCTCTTTGAACAGCACCTCTCATGAGACCTGCACGAGCCGTTGTTCCAGCAAAACATCGTTTCTATCGACATCGAGCTTGTCCGGAAAACCGGCAGGAGGAAATGTCGCGTCCTTTCGAAGGATCATCAAATCCAAAAGCGCGCTCGACGCAATTTGTCCCAGTTGAGGATGAAACGCTTTGGAGGCTTCGATAAAGACGAGCGTTCCCAACGGCCTCAAAGCGTCGTTGCCATAAACAGAATTCAATTGGGAATTGAAGGTATCAGTGATGCCGCTTCCAAATTCGCACAACGCTTCAATCGCTTTGGTCGGATGGAGAGTCGACTGAGCCACGAAGCTCGCCACCTTTTGGGCGGCCCTTGCCGCGCCGTGAATGATCCAAGCTTCCAGCGTCAAAAGTCTGTTCAAATAAATGGCACCGTCATGTTGAATCGCTTCGCCGAGAATCCGGCGAAGTTGGCCGAGATCATAAAAACCTGCCTCATTCGGTTTCCCAATGGCGACGAGTTGATCGTGAATCTCTTTCATCCGCGTAGCAAGCGTCTGCGCGGTCGGCGATGAATACGCCATCGCTTGAACCGTGTTTGAATCCGGATAGTTCCAAAAGAGATCGGGACCGGTATTCAAGACCAGGCTTTGGCCCTGCAACTGAATTTGAGTCGACACGGGAAGGCACGACCACACCAGCAACGCCGCGACGGGAGACGGAGCGCCAAAAAATTTTGTGAGGTCTTGGAAGTAACAGAGCGGGATCAACCTTCGCAATGCGCATTGAATAGCGCGAGACATTTGAGCGTATGCAGGATCACTTGGATCGCTGGGCGCTTGCACCCATCCGGCCAAGGTCTCGCCCGGCGCCGCCACATCGAGCGCAACGAGAACATTGCCCCAGTCACCGGGACTTTGTCCGGCCTTTTGCAGTGTCACATCGACGCTCTCGATCCAATCTTCGAACGAGCCCGTCGCGCCCGGACGGCTGGGGGCTGGAAAAGCGCCGGGAAAATACGAGTCAACAAATGGTTTCAATTGATACCGCACTTTTCTTTTTTGACTTCGCTGAGAAGCCTGGCGAAACGAATAGGAATAATGGAACGAAGGGCATCGATGTTTTCGCAACTTCGGACTCGCGGCCATTGGAAGATTCCCGCTGATCGTGAGAACGCTGTTGCGTCGTGTGTTCCCAAAGAAGCGTGTGGTTTGCGAGACCGTGTCCTGCGAAGTCAGATCGTAAATCAGCAGGCGTCCGTCCTGCTGATCGATGGCTTCGACGCTCGCCAGCGAATTGTTGATGTGGTCTGCCGTGCCCTGATAAAACGGAAGCGTCAGTTCGACGTGGCTCTGGCGTTTGACGCCGTGCGTCAAGGCCGCCGCATTCAACGTCACGCCCTTCACCGGATTCAACAACAAATCATCCAACCGTCCGTTGACCGCGTTTTCAAACGCTTGACCGACCGCCGCGGTGTCTTGCGAAAAATCGAACACGATATCCAGCAACGCTGTGTTGGTCGTCGTGCTTTGGAAAGTTGCCGCAAAATCGTAGCTGTACTTATGCCTCAGCGCGTCGACGGCCTTTTGATAGAGCGTTGGCCCGCAAGCTACGATCTTGTCGATGCTCTCTCGAATTTTGTCGAGGTCTGCGAAACTGAAGTTCCGCCCCAAAAAGTCTGATAACTTCCTGCGAAGCCAAAGGTCCAGGACGTCGAAATCAGTTTGCTGAACGACTTGCTTGAGGGCATCGAGGCTGAGGGCTTGGTTCACAAATTGTTGGAGCCGAACCAGAATTCCCTGAAGGGCGGAGGAATCGAGGATCGATGCCACCAAGGCGGCGTTGGTTTTGAACTTCTGGAAGAGATCGTCGTTCATGAACAGCGCGACGATCTGCTCATCGGCCAGCGCTTCCAAGAATTTTCCTTGAGGACTCTGGAAGAAGTTCACGTCTTTGAGATGCGGCGCCAGGAAATCGTCGAGCGTATCGGGAGTCAAGTTTGCGATGGTCTGAGCGATTTGCCGCGCCATTTTCAGATCGACACCTTCATCCAAGAACTTCCAGACCATCGACGAAACACTTTGCGGCAGCGCGGACCACTGATTGAGAAAACTCAGCAACGCCGTCCGAGCGCGGTCGAATTCGGCGGCCGCGTCAATTCCCGTCAGCCGCGTCAACAATCCTTGGACGTACTGTGACGTTAAGCCGGCGAGCAAATCCGGCAACGGAGCTTTCGGATCGGTCCATTTTGAAATGGCCTGCAAGTCGGCGACAATCTGAGCGCCGTGGACTCCAAAGATCGCCCGAACAAGGTCCGTCCATTGCTGAGGAAGAATCGTGGACTGGCCAGCGTCGATGGCGACACCGGCGTTCAACGCAAAGTTCCAGCCGTGGGTGTTCAGTTTGAAGAGGCGAAAGCGAAGTTTTTGCTCCGTGGGATCGAGCGATTCGCGCCCGACGACGACAGCGTACTTTCCGGCGGCGCTGAAGCCGAGTTTCGCGGAGAGGCTGGTTTGAATTCGCAAGCCGATATCCCCGGTGAGAACCCCGGCTTCGAGCTCGCGCACCCAGTTGAAATCGAAGCCGCATTGCGCGCCCAGTTGAAGCGCCAACGAGCCGTCCACCTCGCACACAATCCAAGTGCCCGGTCGCAAATCTCCCGCGGTGGCGACCTGCCGCGGCAACATCCAGCAGCCGATCGTTTCCTTCAACGCGTCGAACGAGGGAGCGTTGCTTGGAATTTCGTGAATGACTCCAAACACGCCTTCGCTCGACGCCGACGCTCCGAAGGTGATGGCGCCTGCCGGTCCGCCTAGCGCCAAAGATCCTTTCGCTGCGGCTTTGGCGTCATATCCCCAACGCAAGAGCAGAAACCGGTAATCCGTCGAGGCGGGCGAGAGTTTCATTCCTGCCGCCAGCTTCGAATCCAAATTCAAGTCGGTGACCAGTTGATGGGGATCGGTGTAGACGCCCAGGCCGGCCATCATTCCGCCGCTGGCGCTGAAAGATACTTTTCCATCACCGCTTCCGAAGATGATGTCTTTGCTTCCCGACGCTTGAGTGGAGATACTTTCAATCGCGATGTCCTGCGGAGGAAATGGCGCGTTTTTTTCAAGCGCCAAGAGAAGAGCCGGATCGGCGCTGTGCGTGATCTGAACCGCGTCGGATCCGTTCGCGGCGTCGGCTTTGGAACTCAGAGGGATCACGACCATGGCGACACCTCTCTTGTTGGAGTGACGAGGGAATATGGAGAGAAGTTAAGACAAGAGCCCCGGCGCATACCCGCGGCGGGTTTGCGCCACATCAAAAACCTATCGAAACCTTGCTTCTTGCGACGAGTGTTTGCTCTGTTTAGCCGGTGAGTTCCCCGATTACGATGAGCATTTTATCATGATTGGAAAAGCAATGGCCAAATTCCAAACAAGAATCAAAATTCAAATGTGAAGCCAAAACGCGCCCGACCCGGTTTTGCCGCTTCTTTGACGAAGAGACTCGCTGGAATTTGACGATTGGCATTTGTTTGGAATTTGGCAATTGATACTTGGAGTTTTGCTTCTCCAGAAGGAATCTTCTCGAATGCGAAGGCCGCGGCGAAATATCATGGATCTTGCCGCGGCCTATGATCGAACTTCGATGCCGGCGATCAAACCGTCCGTCACCGGGGAGAAGCCTCATCTTCTCCCCGGTGAAGGACCGTTACTTCATGGCCATGCTGGGTCCTCCTGGCGTCATCTTATTCGCCTCAAGAATCAGTTTTCTCTGTTGGAGGAGCATGTCCTCAACCGGCTTGCCGTCGATCTTGGATTGGGCAATCACAAGCATTTCGGACAGAGGCACATACATGTTGGCGGGATCTTTGTAGAGATCGGTCATCACTTTGGCCAGGGTTTGCTGATCGGAATGGATGTGGGTGAGATCTTGGATCGTCGCTTCGGACCGGCGCAAGTGCTTTTGGTCTTTGGGATTTTGATCCAAATACGCTTTGCCCTTGAGATGGTACGACGCGCTGGCCATTCCATCTTTGAATCCGGCGACGTACTGCACCCTCATTTCTTTCGTGAGCGATTCCCAATACTGTCCGTAATGGTAAGGCGAAGCGGCTTGCAGGGGCAGGGTAGCCAGAAACAGAGCCACGCATAAGAAAAGGTTTTTCATCGATCTTCTCCTTTCGACAATCGCAACGAGGACGACGAAGACTCCGCGCGTTGTTCGGCTCAGCGCCCGTCTTCCAGCCCATGGTTGCTGGTGCTGTGGAGAAAGGCTCGCAAAACGATAGATCTGAGGCGCGTCTCTCTCCACGAGCGTTGAATCTCCGGTCAGCGCTCCCCTGTCCGACGATTCCGTGCTGCACAATGAATTGGTGCCTGCGTATTTTGACGCAACGACCGGCGCAGGGTTGCCACGAAAATGAAGATCAGGAGTTAGCTCTTCGAATTTCTACGAGTTACAAATTGAATTTTTTTGAGGCGGGGCTGTCAATAGGCGGATCTTTCGGATCTCGGGTCGGGATTGGGGGATTTTCATGAGGTCCAATCCGGAAGCTCTGACGAGGAACTACCTCAGAAATGACCCAAGGTTTCTCTGCGTCACCTCGGCCCTCCGCGGCGGGACTCTCCGGTGAACGGCCCTCCAGTTCCTGATGCGAACCATCTTTACTTTGAAGAATTGCTGCCCGGACTTTCCGGTGGCTCGATGATGACGAACTTTCCATTCGGCTCGCGCTCCATGGGCGGAGCGAAGACTCCCAAAAACTTTCGATTCCACCAGAGCCCGTTTTGTCGATGCTCTGGGAGGCTCGTGAACCAATACTGCCAAAGGACCGCCCGCACGATGTTCGGCGAACGGTTCGCAAAAGGATTGCCGGCGAACAGCGACAGCACGAAGCGATCATTTTCGAGCAGCCGCTCTTCGGCGCTCATCACAAAAGGATAGTCGTGCCACGATCCCAGCGACGCGAACCAAAGATTCCAATCGAAACGCGGTTGATAAGGCGCGTAGATGCCCGGCGCTTGACTCGGATCCTGCGCCTTGTACCAGAAGGGATACGCAGTCCAGGTCTGTCCGTCGTAGGATCCTTGAAATTCGATTTCGTAGCGGGCGCGCGTCATCACGGCGAATAATCCGAATTGTTCCGCGATGCGGAACGGCTCAAGAGCGACTACCGGCGCCATCGGCAGCGGAACCACCGGCACGAGATTCGACAGCAGGGTTGCTGTGGTCGCATAAAAAATCCAGCCGAGAACGATTCCGGTGAGAGAAAGCTTCACGGCCAACCATCGGGGCCGTTGCCGACGCCACCCAGAAAGCATTCGATTCGGCCAAGCGCGCCGGTCGGCGACACCGGATGCGACTGCGGTCCTTGGCGCGGCAGCATTCATCTCCGGCAATTTCGTTGCGTCAATTTCACCGGGCTTTTCTTCAGCGCCGACATTCTTTGCCGCGGGCTTCAAACCTTCGTCCTCATTCACCGGCTCCCCGGAGTGAAAGAGCGAGATTAACTCCGGCGCGCGCTCCGGCTCTTCTACGGCGCTCCACTTCTCAAGGCGCGCTCGAATTTTCTCCGTCATCTTTTTCGGCAAGATCGCAAAGAAGAACTCATCATCCAACAGCAACACGCCCAGCGCGAGAACGAGGTAATTGAGGAAGGCGTAGTTGGCGGTCAGAATCACGCCGATCTCCCACGGCGTCACGATGAAAAAGCAGATCAAGCGAAAGCGGCGCGGAAGAAAGAGCATCCACACGAGCAGCAGTTCCAGAAGAAGTGTGGCGCCCGCAGTTCCCACTTGAAACCAGTGCGGCAGATGCTGCGCGTACCACCCGATCCACGTCGGCAGCGGGCCGTTCTGGTAGTACTGATCCATGGC
>CAZIDA010000233.1:0-5886 GCA_964537865.1 uncultured Acidobacteriota bacterium | reverse complement strand
CGACTACCCACTTCATAGGCGGATCATTTTAGCACGCCTTGAGCATGGAGGCGGGAGAATGAAGGCCAAAAACTCAGCGTCTTGCGGAAAGCAGCTCTTCGAAGACGGGAAAGGCCGGACTTAAGTCCGGCCAAAAGGAGAACAAAATGATATTCTCTCTTTTTTGTGGGAGCCGCTTCAGCGGCCCGATTAAAATTCCGCCTCGGCGTCCGCCAGCACTAATGGCGGATACGACGGGCCCTTCCAACTCCTTGGAGGCGGTCTTTCAACTGCCTGTCAGCGGCGCCGCGCCACTTGTCGAAAAATTTCTGCGACGCGGGGAGCTTGAACGGAGGCGGCGTATCCGGTCTCGACCGTGGCGCGACCGCCGCGACCAATTTGTCGGCGTAGGTCGACGCTCTCGATCAATGCGCTGAGCTTGGCCACCCACTCATCGTCGCTCGAAGCGAGATAGCCGTTCGTTCCATCCTGAATGATTTCGCTGTTCACGCCCACCGGGGAAATGGCGGTCGGAATTTCGAGCGCCATGAACTGCAGCGCTTTGAGGGCGCACTTCCCTTTGGCCCAACGCTCATCGGGCAGCGGCATGATGCCGATATCGATCGGCTGCAAATCTTCCACCTCTGTTTCCGACTTCCATGGAAGGGCTTCCACCTCGATGCCGTCGATGGCGTATTGGGGCACGCCAATGACGCGGAAGCGAAAATCATGTTTTGCCCGCAGCCGCCTCAGCACGGGCGCAATAATCGACAGATATTGAATGGTGCTGTAGCTGCCGGTCCAGCCGATGATGAGTTTTTCGCCGGCCTTCTTTTCGCGGCTGCGCGGGATGTATTGCTTCAAATCGATGGTCGTCGGAACGACGGAAATCTTGTCGGTGTATTGCGACGCGTACTGCCGCAGGTATTCGTTCCCCACCGTCACATGACTGGCGATGCGGCAAATGGCCGCTGTCTTACCGGGAAATTTCAGGTAGCTCAAATACTTGTTGGACGGGCTGACATAGCGGTGAAAGATGGCGTCGTCAAAGTCGAACACCAAAGGAAACGATCGGCTCACCAACACGCGCTCCAGCAGCGCCGGGCCGATGATGGAAGCTTCGCGGCTCATGAACACGGCGTCGTATCCTTCCAGCCGGAGAATTTCGCCGAGACGACGCGCCCAGGCCCGCAGCAAATGGGTGACCTTCTGAATCGTCTTGTGAGGTTGATACAGGACGGCGTTCAGTTCCGGTGAAAGAAACGACGAAAAACCGAACTCAAATCCTTCTGTCTCGAGGTACGGCATCCATTGCTCGATGCGAAACCGCTGACCGGGCGCCACGTCGCGAGGATAAGGAACCAGCACCAACACTTTCACCGGATCAGTCCTCGCGCCGCCAGCTCTTCATAGGATTGTTTCACTTTGTCCGCCGCCTGCTCTTCGCGGCACCATTCGATCAAGTCATCCAGACCGGACTCAAACTCGATCTCCGGCTTGAAGCCCAGAACTTGCGCGACGGCCGAGGGATCGGAATAGCAGTGCCGGATGTCGCCTTCGCGGAATTTGTGGACGATCTCTTCGCGCACCGAAGAGCGCAGCTTGCGGATGAGAATCTCGCCGATTTGATTGACGCTGACGCGATGGCCAAATCCGACGTTCAACGCGTACTGGCCCTCCTTCTTCGATTCCACACAGGCGAGATTGGCGCGGGCGATGTCGCGGACGTGAATGAAATCGCGGCTTTGATTGCCGTCTTCAAAAATCAACGGCGCATTCCCGTTCAGAATTCGCGACAAGAAGATCGCCGCCACCCCGGTGTAAGGATTCGACAACGATTGCCGCGGCCCATAAATATTGAAGTAGCGCAAGGCGAACGAAGGAATGCCGTAGGTCTTCCCCAGCATCATCACCATTTCTTCTTGGACGCGTTTGGTAATGGCGTAGATGGAGGTCGACTCAATCGTTTTGCTTTCGTCGGTCGGCTGCGGAATCAAGGTGCTTTGGCAGCGCGGGCATTTCGGGTCCCAGTCGCGATCCGTCAACTGCTTCAACGAGCGCGTTACGCTCCCAAGAATGCTTCCGCACTTCGGACACCGGTACGCGCCTTCACCGTAGATCGACATGGACGACGCAACGATGAGTTTGCGAACGTGATGCTTGGCGTTCGCGAGAACTTCGAGCAGCAGCGCCGTGCCGGAGAGATTCACATCAACGTAGTAATGCGGCTGGTACATCGATTGGCCGACACCGACGGCCGCGGCCAGATGCACCACGGCATCCGCCTCCGCCACCCAGCGATTCATCACATCGCGATCGCGCACGTCTCCGTGAATGAAGTTGATCTTCTTCTTCTCCACGAGGGCCGCCGTCCACGCCGGCGTCCGAGCGTCCGGGCCGTGCACTTGCGGATCGAGATTGTCGATGACGATGACATCATGGCCGCGATCCACCAGCACATCCACGGTGTGTGATCCCACGAAACCGGCGCCGCCGGTGACGAGAACTTTCATTCGTTGCTCCTTTCAATGTGAATGCGAAGCCGCGTTGTCGCGATTCCATTTTCATCAGCAGTGTTGAGAAATTATCACGGGGAGAATCGCCTCCAGGAGATCAGTGCCCCGAAAACAAGTTTGGGTAGCCGGGATTCGCGCGCTTCTTGGCGAATCCCGGACGTCGATACAATCCGCCCGATGGAGTTTCCGGGATGCTCTCCGCCGCAAGCGGAGAGCATCCCGGCTACCGTGGTTCGACTCATGGCTCTGCGGTATCAAAGATTCTGCAGAATAAAATCCGTCATCAGCTCGCGCATGTGGCGCACCAGCACCGGATCGACCACGCCGTGCCGCGATTTCGGATAGAGCATCAACTGAAACTGCTTGCCTGCTTTCTCCAGCGCATCAATGAACTGGATGGTGTTTGCCATGTGGACATTGTCGTCGATGGTTCCATGAATGAGCAGCAGCTTCCCGTGCAGATTCTTGGCTTTCTGTCGTGGGCCGTCCTTGTACCCTTCGATGTTGTTTTGCGGCATGCGCATGTACCGCTCGGTATAGATGGAATCGTAGTCGCGCCAATCGGTGACCGTGCCGCCGGAAATGCCGATCTTAAAATCCTTCGAGTGCGTCAGAGCGTAACTGGTCATGAACCCACCGAACGACCAGCCGGAGAGGCCGATGCGCGAGCCGTCGACGTAAGGCTGCTTCTTCAGCCAAGCCACGCCGTCCTCCAAATCGCGCAGCTCCAGCCGCCCGAAGTGTTCATAAATCGGCCACACCGACTTGACTCCCTTGCCGCTGGCGCTGCGATTGTCGCAAATCCAAATGATATAGCCCTTCTCGGCCAGCATCTGAAACCACATGCCGTCGCCCATGCGCCAGGCGTCGTGGACCTGCGGCGTGTGCGGTCCGGAATAAGTGTAGCTGAACACCGGATATTTTTTGTGCGGATCGAAATCCGGCGGCTTCAGCATCTGCGCTTCCATTTCAAAACCATCGCGAGTTTTCACCTTGAAGAATTCCCAGCGGCTGAGTTTGTACTCCTTCAGCGCCTCGACTTTGTTCTCAGCGATCGCCCGCACCGGCTTTCCATCGGATTTATGGAGCCGCACTTCGAGCGGCGTGTCGGCGTCGCTCCAAGAATCGATGTACATCGAAAAATCCGGACTGAAGTTGGTGTTGTGCGTTCCCTCGCCTGCAGTGACGCGCTCTTTCCCCTGACCGTTCAGCTTCACGCGATACGTCTGGTTCCCAATCTCGTTGTATTCGTCGGATGAGAAATAGGCGTAATCATTTTTCTCATCGAACACGAAGAAGCGGCGAATTTCCCAATCGCCGGAAGTTACCGGGGCAATAAGTTTTCCCTCGGCGGAATAATGATAGAGATGTTCCCATCCGGTTCGCTCGCTGAGCCACAGAAACGATCCGTCCTTCAGCCACGTCGGAAGATCCGAAACGTCCACCCACGCGGGCGACGTTTCGTGAATGAGCGTCTGGGGCTCGTCCACCCCCTGGGCGACGTTCAAGTCGAGCCACGTCTGCTCGCGGTTCTGAACTTCATACACCAGCTTCTTGTTGTCCGGCGTCCATCCCACCCGCGTGATCAAAATTTCTCCACCGCCGTATTTGTAATTGTTGACCCACTGAATGTGACCTCCGCCGGCGGGGACGACGCCCAATTCCACCGTGGGATTCGGCTCACCGGCGAGCGGATACTTGGTGTCCTCCACGACTTGATCGTAAGGAATGTGATCGACCACCGGGAATCTCTTCACCTTGGATTCGTCGAACTTCAAAAAAGCGATCCGTTGAGAATCGGGGCTCCACCAATAGGCCCCATAATTGCCGCGGCCATAGACCTCTTCCGAATACACCCAATCGAGGCGCCCAAAGATCAAGTCGGGATTTCCGTCTTTCGTCAGCGCGTGCTCTTTTCGCGTGGCGATATCGACGACGTAGAGATTGTAGTTGCGAACAAAAGCGGCGAGCTTCCCGTCGGGCGAGAATTCTTCTCCCTCTTCCACGTCCGGATTGTGGGTCAGCCGGATCGCGGTGTCGCCGCCAAACCGGTAGTAGAAAAGATCGTTCGCGAAGTTGATGAGGACGGCCGTGTCGTCGCTGTTGAAACGGTAATTCCGCAGATGCGTCACTTGGCGCGCTTGCGCTTCGCTGAATCCCGGAAGTTTCGCGAAGGCGGCTTCCATTTTGGCGGCGTCGAAGAGCGGCGCTTCTTCACCGGTCAGCGCGTTCGCTTTGAGCCATTGACCCGGCGCGGCGCCGGGGCCAAATTCGGGGATAGAATTGGGCGGTCGCTTAAACCAAAAGTAATGGACGTTGTCCTTCATCCACCGGATTCCCATCGGTGGGTTGCCGCTGAAGTTCACGCGAACTTTTGCGTCGGGATTGTAAATCTCGTCCAAGGTCAGCAGTTTTTGTTGGGCGATCAGTGGGACGCAGAGAGTCAGACCGATGATGAGGACTACGAGCAAGCGCAGTCGACGAGACATTTTCAAGTTCCTCCCCCAAGTGATAAATATTCGGCGGGTCAAATTGACAGAGCGTTTATAATCCCCTCGTTCCAGTGCGGGGTTCAAGCATAGCCCAGCCGCTTTCAGATTCAAAGTTTTTTCAGCAACAGCCGGTGGCCCGGGCCCAGAAGAAACATCCACCATCCATTCCGTTGTGAAAGGAAAACTCCGTGGCTTTCAAAGAGCGACTGCAGGAGATTCGGACGGGCTTTCAGTCTTCGTTTTGGGTCGCGAATGTCACCGAATTATTCGAGCGGCTCGCGTATTACGGGCAGCAGGCCGTGCTCGCCATCTTCCTGAGCGAACAGCTTCACTTCAGCAAGCAACAAACCGGCGATTTGATCGGCTACTTCGGATTCGTGGTTTGGTTTCTTCCGATTTTAGGCGGCACGCTGGCCGATCGTTTTGGTTTTCGGCGCTCCCTCGCAACCGCCTACCTGGTTTTGTCGCTTGGATATTTTCTGATGGGTTCGCTGTCGTCTCCGTGGATGGCGCCGGTTCGCAATTCCATGCCGCTTTATTGGGTGGTGTTGGCCATCTTGATGGTGCCGGCCATGGGTCCGTCCATCGTCAAACCCTGCGTGGTTGGAACCACCGGGCTGGCCTCGAATGAAAACGCGCGATCGCTGGGCTACTCCATTTACTACACGCTGGTCAACATCGGCGGCACGTTGGGACCGATCGTCGCGTTCATGGTCCGTCGCTCCATTGGAATCGAAAACGTGTTCCGCGTGTCGTCGCTCAGCGTTCTCTTGATGTTCTTTGCCACGATTTTCTTTTTCAAAGAGCCCAAGGTAGGCGCGGAGAAGAAAGCCGCCAGCGTGGGCGCGGCGCTCAAAAACATGCTGCGGGTGTTGGTCAATTTTCGATTCATGTTGTTC
>CAZIDA010000232.1:0-5914 GCA_964537865.1 uncultured Acidobacteriota bacterium | reverse complement strand
GATGTCTTGAGAAGCGCGAAGCGATGAACAGTCAATTTCTGGTGGTAGCGGCAGCGGTCACGCACGGCCATCGATTGATCTTGATTGTGCGCTGCCTGGAGAATCAGGGCGGGAGTTCCGAATTCTCTCGGTGTCTGAGTTTGGGAGAAGCCGGGCGCGCTCATCGTCGCGATAAGAAGCGTTCCCAGAATCAGCCAGATTCGAATTCGATATATCAAGGTGTCCTCGACTGAGGCGTTCGTCTCCTGCCGCACCATCCAACTATACCGGAGCCAAAGGCCCGCGTCGAGAAGGCAACGTCTCCGCAGGGTGGCGCCACTCTAAGCTTGCCGGCCGTTTCTCGACATCCACTTGAAAAAGCCGCCCAACAAAATCCTTGTTAGCGCCAATGAGACGATTACCACCAAACACAAAATTAGAATGAGTCCCGCAACCGCCGCCCACATAGGCCAACTCCTTAATGGCGCTCAGAAGATCGCTCCCCCGTGCAGCAAGCTTCGAAAATCTCTCTTTTCAGACAAGATTTTCAGGTCGCAACCATGTAACCATGAGTCCGCCGCGGCGGACTGCGGCCCCAGGCCGCTGTGAAATCCCGGTGTTAGCGCTTCCGATCAAAGTAAGTTCCAAGGAAGGCGCTCGTGGTCATCGAACGGCGTGAAGCCCGGCCCGAGCAGGTTCCCTTTTTTTTGAATAGAGCACTTGAACTGCCAAGGACATGATTTCTGTTGTCTTGCCCGATGAGGCGCCTAGCTCAAATCAAACAAACGGGATGAACGCAGAATGAAAAGAGAATGACGTAACGGCAGTTTCAATTGGTCAGAAATGGAGAGCCAGCGAACGATGATTTTTTCCCTGAAGGTGAAGCGGGCGAGTGACCGTCTGTGGAGTGCGCCATTGGAGTGCGCCGCCGGCGTCGGCGCTTTGGATTCGCGAGAAGATGAAAGGGTGCCGCGATTTTGGCATTCCGGAGCAAAAGCGGCGTCGCGCTGCGCTTGCCGCCGCAGTCCAAATTTGATTTGGAGTGCGTCCGCATGGGCGGACGGCGCTTTGGATTCGAGCGACTGGGGTGGGATACTGAAATGAAGGTTTTCAGTGCCGGAGGGGAAGCGGTCCACGGGGGCGTCGCGCTGTGCTTGCCGCCGCAGTCCAAATAGGACGGAGAGGAAGTGCGTCGCAGTCCATGCAAATTCGCATCAGTTTCGGGGGTGATTTGGGGGTGATTTGTTTGACACTTCAGGGGTGATGGACTATCATCAGATGCCTGATTTTTTGGAGGGGAATCGGGGCTTTAATCTCTTCCTCCAATCCCGCCGTGCGACCCAATCCACGGAGTGAAATGTCGTTTTGTTTGTGCGCATTCCAAACTCATCTCAAACCCGAAGAGGGTCTCTTTCAGGACGGCAAGAATGAAACTTTATAGATCATAAACGAGGGAATCATGGGACTAAATCTGGCTCAAAAAATAATCAAAGAGCACCTGGTGTCCGGTGAGATGACGCCGGGCAAGGAAATTGGAATTCGGATCGATCAAACGCTGACGCAAGACGCCACTGGAACGATGGCTTATCTGCAATTTGAGGCCATGGGAATCCCGCGTGTCAAGACGAGTTTCTCGGTCAGCTATGTCGACCACAACATGCTTCAAGCGAACTTCATGAACGCCGACGATCACCGGTACCTTCAATCGGTCGCGGCAAAATACGGCCTTTTCTTTTCGCGTCCGGGGAACGGCATCTGTCACCAAGTTCACCGGGAGCGATTTGGAATTCCCGGACAAACGCTGTTGGGGTCCGACTCCCACACGCCCACCGGCGGCGGTTTGGGAATGTTGGCCATCGGCGCGGGAGGTCTGGACGTGGCCGTCGCGATGGCCGGCGATCCATTTTATCTTTCCATGCCGAAGATTGTCGGCGTGCGCCTCAAAGGAAAACTGCAACCGTGGGTGACGGGAAAAGACGTCATCCTGGAAATGTTGCGTCGCCTCACCGTGAAAGGCGGAGTCGGAAAGATTGTGGAGTATTTTGGCGACGGCGTGGCCTCGCTTTCCGTGAGCGATCGTTTCACCATCACCAACATGGGCGCGGAGTTGGGCGCCACCACCTCCGTCTTTCCCAGCGATGCGTTGACGCGGAGTTTTTTGGAAGCGCAAGAGCGAGGCGCCGCTTGGCTGCAGATGGAAGCGGACCAGGATGCGAATTACGACGACGTGATTGAGATTGATTTGAACTCGCTCGTGCCGTTAATCGCGCAGCCGCACACGCCGGACGCCGTGGTTCCGGTGCGAGAGTTGAAAGGGACTCCGGTGCAACAGGTGTGCGTCGGATCGTGCACCAATTCCAGCTACCACGATCTGGCGATGGTGGCGATGATGTTGCGCGGCCGCTCCATTCATCCCAACGTCTCTTTCACGTTGACGCCCGGCTCGAAGCAGGTGTTTGAGATGATTGCGGCGGATGGCCGGACGTTGACGGATTTGATCGCCGCCGGCGCTCGCGTGCTGGAATGTTCTTGCGGTCCTTGCATCGGCATGGGCCAAGCGCCTTCGAGCGGCGCTGTTTCCATTCGGTCCTTCAATCGAAATTTCGAAGGACGCAGCGGCACCATGGACGCGCGAATCTTTTTGGCTTCTCCGGAAACCTGCGCGGCCTGCGCGCTGACCGGTGAAATCACCGATCCTCGCGATCTGGGCCTCCGCGCCGAGGCGCTTCGAGAGCCGGAGAAATTTCAAGTCAATGACAACATGCTGATGCCGCCGCCGAAGAGCGGTGAATCGATTGAGGTGGTGCGCGGCCCCAACATCAGACCGTTGCCGACCGCTGAGCCGATGCCGGAAGCTATCCGGGGAAAACTGCTCTTAAAGGTGGAAGACAACATCACCACCGACCACATCATGCCCGCCGGCGCCAAGGTTCTTCCGCTGCGGTCCAACATTCCGGCCATTTCGGAGTTTGTGTTTGAGCGCGTCGACGCCACCTTTCCGAAACGCGCCAAGGAATCCGGTGGAGGCTTTGTGTTGGGCGGCATCAACTACGGCCAGGGATCCAGCCGCGAACACGCGGCGCTCGCGCCCATGTACTTGGGAGTGAAAGCGGTTCTGGCGAAGTCGTTTGCGCGCATTCACTGGGCCAACCTGGTGAATTTTGGGATTCTTCCGCTGACCTTTCAGGTTGAATCGGATTACGACCGATTCCACCAGGACGACGAGCTGGAATTGCCGGGCGTGCGCACGGAAGTGAAATCCGGACAACCGATCACGGTGCGCAATGTGACCCAGAATTTTGAAGTCAAGATGACGCATCCCTTCACGGTGCGCCAAGTGGAGCTGCTGCTGGCGGGAGGGCTCCTGAATTTTATCAAGCAAAGAGCGGCGAAGAACTAATCGTCTGCCTGAGTCGTCCCGCCCGCAGAATCACGGCGGGACGATTCGAGTCGGAACGCGATAACTTGTCGAAGATCGTCTGTGGGTTCCTGAATCGCGCTCCGACCGTCCGAAATCCTTAATTCAAAAACGAGGAGAGTCTTTATGCTATCTTTTAACGGTAATCCTGTTCCCGAGACCGGCCAAGGCATTACGCTGAGCGAAGGCCGGCTGAATGTCCCGGACCATCCCATCATTCCGTTCATTGAAGGGGATGGAACGGGAAGAGATATTTGGAAAGCGGCGGTTCGAGTCTTTGACGCCGCCGTCGCGAAAGCGTATGGCGGCAAGCGAAAGATTACTTGGTACGAAATTTTCGCCGGTGAAAAGGCGTTCAACAAATTTCAAGAATGGCTTCCCAACGATACGCTGGAGGCCATCAAGCATTTTCACGTCGCCATCAAAGGCCCGTTGACGACGCCCATTGGCGGCGGCATCCGCAGTTTGAACGTGACCATGCGGCAGGTGCTCGATCTGTACGCCTGCGTGCGGCCGGTGAAGTACTACACCGGTGTTCCGTCACCGGTGAAAGCGCCGGAGAAGATGAACATCATCATCTATCGCGAAAACACCGAGGACGTTTACGCGGGCATTGAGTGGCAGCAGGGCACGCCGGAAGCGAAGAAGATCATCGATTTTCTGGGCGCCGAAATGAACAAGAAGGTCCGCGCGGATTCGGGCATCGGCATCAAGCCCATGTCCATCACCGGTTCCAAGAACTTGGTGCGGCGGGCCATTCGATTCGCCATCGATCACGGCAAGCGCGTGGTGACTTTGGTTCACAAGGGCAACATCATGAAATACACGGAGGGCGCCTTCCGGTCGTGGGGCTACGAATTGGCGAAGGAAGAATTTCCGTCGCAGACCATCTCGGAAGAAGAAGTGACGAAGAACTTCGGCGGAAAAGCGCCGGAAGGAAAGATCGTCATGAACGACCGCATCGCCGACTCCATGTTCCAACAGGTGTTGACGCGCGCCGACGAGTATCAGGTGGTGGCGACACCGAATCTGAACGGCGACTATCTTTCCGACGCCTGCGCCGCACAGGTGGGCGGATTGGGAATCGCGCCCGGCGCCAACATCGGCGACAATTATGCCCTCTTCGAGGCGACGCATGGAACGGCCCCGAAGTATGCAGACAAGGACGTCATCAATCCGGGCTCGCTCATTCTTTCCGGCGTGATGATGTTCGAACACCTCGGCTGGAATGAAGTGGGGACCCTGATTGAATCGGCGTTTGCGAAAACCATCCAGCAGAAGAAAGTCACGTACGATCTGGAACGCTTGATGCAAGGCGCCACCAAGTTGAAGACCAGCGAGTTTGCAGCAGCGATCATCGGCAACATGTAGCGCCGCGGACTTTCGGTCGCGAGTGCAAATCGCGACGCAGGTTCCGCGCAATTTGATCCGCGAACTCCGGTTCGCGAATTCATTCATAAACGAGGAAGCTCATTCGTAGGGAGGAATCATGAGAAAGAAAATAACGGTGGTAGGCGCGGGAAACGTGGGCGCAACGACGGCTCAACGCATTGTCGACAAACATCTGGCCGACGTGGTGCTCATTGATATTTTGGAAGGCATTCCGCAGGGCAAAGGTTTGGACTTGCTGGAGTCCGGTCCGGTGGAGAGCTACGATTGCTCCGTCATCGGCACGAACGATTACAAGGACACGGCGAACTCGGACATCGTGGTCATCACCGCGGGATTGGCGCGCAAGCCCGGCATGAGCCGCGACGATCTGTTGAAAACCAACTTCGGCATCGTGAAAGGCGTGACCGAGGAGGTCGCGAAGCATTCTCCCAAGGCCATCTTGATCGTCGTCTCCAATCCGCTGGACGCCATGGTGCAGACGGCTTACAAGGTGTCCGGATTTCCGAAGAACCGCGTGATGGGAATGGCCGGCGTGCTCGACAGCGCCCGCATGGCGACGTTCATCGCGTCGGAATTGAAAGTCAGCGTCGAAAATATCTCCTGCTTCGTGCTGGGCGGACACGGCGACAGCATGGTGCCGCTGCCGCGCTACTCCACGGTGTCGGGCATCCCGATCACCGAGTTGATGCCGAAGGAGAAAATCGACGCCATCGTGAAGCGCACGCAGGGCGGCGGCGCCGAGATCGTGTCGTTGCTGAAGACCGGCAGCGCCTACTACGCCCCCAGCGCCGCCATTGTCGATATGATCGAGGCCATCTTCTACGACAAGAAGAAGATTCTTCCGTGCGCCGCGCTGCTCGAAGGCGAGTACGGCATCAACGGATTGTTCGTCGGCGTGCCGGCGAAGTTGGGCGCGGACGGCGTCGAGGAGGTGGTCCAAATCAAGTTGACGCCGGAAGAAGACGCGGCCTTGAAGAAGAGCGCCGCCGCCGTGAAAGAGTTGGTCACAATCGTCGGCGTGTAACCGGTAGCCGGGATACGGCGGTTTATGCCGTATCCCTGGACCCTGCAGCGTTGTGCGGATGCCTTGGTAGCCGGGATACGCGCCCTTTGCGTATCCCGGAC
>CAZIDA010000231.1:0-5916 GCA_964537865.1 uncultured Acidobacteriota bacterium | reverse complement strand
AAGCCCGGATTCCGGCGCGTTGAGTGGAAACTCTATTATCGTTCTTCTCTCGCTCGACAAGATTAATCAGGCGGTGGGCTTCAACGTCCTCTACACGATTTCCAAAAACACGGAAGCGGACACGTGGGAACAGATTGGAACATCTCTTACCGGCGGATTGCTGTTGAATTCCGACACGGCGCAAGGATCGGATTTTCAAGTGGGCACGCCTCCGCCACCGCCTTCGACGACTTCGAAACCGCAGCGCCTCAACGAACATTTTGCCGGAACGCTGTCGCCCAGCCAGGAGAGCGTCGATGTGCCGGTGTCGATTCGCGAACCCTACTTGGACGCCGAACTCAACGATCGACCGAGGGATCAGGCTCTGACGTTTCAGTTGATCGATTCGGCCGGAAATGTGGTGGCGACGGCCTCTTCGGAGGATGACGACGCGGAAATTCGGATGAGTGGATTGACGCCGGGAAGGTATTGGTATCGTGTCAGCGGAAGCGTGAGCCAGGCGGTCGATTTTGTGATTCAAAGCCGACAATCAAGCCACCCCATGAAAGGGGAGTAGCCGTTCGAAGAACCATGCTCCGCAAATAGGATTAATTGATTCGATCAGTGCTGCAGCGCCGGCTGCAAGAATTGTTGTGAGTAGAACAAGAATACCCGGTCAACAGAAATCTCTGACCGGCGAAAGGAGAAAATCATGGAAAGCACGGAAATTGAAACTCCAGACCGGCGACAGACGTCGGGTTTTCGACTTGTGATGTATGCGCTGAAATTTAACCTTAACTTCGACCAGACAGGAGAAACAAAGAGGTCCGTCATGAACTTCAGGAGAACAAGAACACAAATGCGATGGGGGGCTTTCGCGCTGTTGCTGTGTCTTGCTACATCTGCATTCGCGGCGACGCCTTCGAGTGGAACTTTAAGCGCCCCGCCCAATGGGCTGACCACGACCATCACTTGGACCGGCGGGCCTTACACCGGCGTGACCGCGGATCCGTCGCTGTGCAACAGCGTCACCTGCGACACCTACGCGCTCACCGTCAGTGTGCCCAGCACCTTCTATTCATCGAATCCGAACGATGCGGTGCAGGTCGGCGTCAATTGGGACATCAGCGCCAACGATTTTGATCTTTACGTGTACGACTCGAATGGGTATGTGGTATGCTCTTCGGCAGGCGGCGCGCCGGAAACGCAGGAACTGGCGGACTGCGGCCAGTTGCCGTCTGGAAGCTACACCGTGCAGGTGGTCGCCTTTGCGACCGCCAATGAAACGTATTCCGGAGCGGCCAGCCTGGGCCCTGAGCCAACAAACCCCGTCGGCAGGGCGCGGTATAAACCCGGCAAGTTCACGTTCAGCAATCCGCTCACGCTTCCCGGACCCAATGATCTGGTCTTAGGTGTGCAGGGCATCGAACCTCGCGTCAGAACAGACGCGCTAGGAAATATTTATGCTGCTGCTATTCAGGGGGTGCCGGCTGGAACCGACGTTTGGAAGTCCATGGACGGCGGCAACAGCTTTCAGTATTTGGGTCAGCCTGATGGCGCGCAGGCCGCGGCTGCCATTGCGCGCGGCTTCGGTGTGGGCGGAGGAGACGAAGACTTGGCGCTGGGAGCGGCTGGGAACGTTTATGTGAATTCCCTCTGGTTGGGTTCGGCCACCCAGTGCACTTCATCAAATGGGGGTACAACGTGGGCGGTGAATCCATTTTCCAGCGACGTGCCTTTGGTTGATCGCCAGTGGATTGCCTCGCAGGGGAATAACATTCTCTATCTCACCTACAAACAATTGGGCGTATTGTTGGCCGGCACGGAGAGTGTGTTTGTGGCCAAATCGTTTGATGGAGGCATTACTTGGCCGCAGATTACCGAAGTCACGACGCCGCAATTCGGCGTGCAGCCCGGTGACCAGGGCAACATCGAAGTGGACCCGAACAACGGCTATGTTTACACCGTCTTCTTCGGATCCAGCGGCAACAATCTGTATCTGGCTCGATCCACCGATGGAGGCCAAACCTTCATCATCAAACTGGTCTACCAGGCCACGCCAGGAACTTCGCTAGTGAACGTGTTTCCGTCGATCGCCATTGATCACGGCGGGAATCTTTACATTGTTTACTCTGACAGTCACAGTGCCTTCCTCACCGTTTCCACTGATTATGGCGCCACGTGGAGCGTACCGGTGCGGGTCAGCAATGGGCCGGGCACGAAGAGCGCCATCGGACCGTGGGTGACGGCAGGCGATGTCGGCCATATCAATGTGACCTGGTGGGGAACCCCTGCGGCCAGCAACAACGACAGCTCGGCGCAGTGGAAGGTGTTCTTCTCGCAATCGCAGAACGCGCTGGCGCCCATCCCGACCTTTGCGCAGACGGCCGTGACCGGAGTCATGCATCAAGGCGCCATCTGCACCAACGGCACCGGATGCGCTTCAGGAACTCGCAACCTGGCTGAGTGTTTTGCTCCGGGGCTCTATCTGGATGGCTCAGAGCTGATTGTCTATTCCGACGATTTCAACAAATCCAGCCCGTTAGCCACGTTCACGCGGCAGATTGGCGGAACGACGGTCATCGACGACGACGACAAGTAATTGCTGGTGATGATCCAGATTGTGTGCGATGCAGTTGCGGTTTTTCGTGGCGCAGACACCCGCCGTGGCGGGTCTGCGCCATCACAAATCAGCACGATTCTTTCATCTGGTACTCAAGAGCCGCGCCCTTGAAAAGCGCGGGTGCGCTACCAATGCGTTTTGGTAGCGCAGCCAAGTCCGCTCTGTGGACGCGGGCTGCGGCTCTTCTAGGCGGCTGGAGGAACCATTTGACCTTCATGAAATTTCCTCTTACGAGAAAAAACCGCCCCTTGAAATCTGTGACGGTAGAAGGCGCGCGATCAGCGCTTTTCCCCGAAGGGGAAACATCCAATAGCCCAGGGTTGTCCGCCTGTTCTTCGGGCGGACTACCCTGGGTAACGGATGACTCCGCCGTCATTGACACAACCCCGCAGGGGTTGTGAAATCAATTTTGGAGTTTATTGCCATCACGACCCAACGTAGCTCCTCCTGCGTCGGAGCAACGTTGGGCTTTGAGCCACAGCGCCGTTGGCGCTGGGTGAATGGGCGCCACGACATTTGAAAGAAGGCGACCCGCTTCAACAAATCCTGGGCAGTTGCTCGCCGCTCAGCATGTCGACGACGCGGGTTGCTCCCACGCGGCTCTTCATGGTGACGAGTCCGCGCGGAGTTTCAGGTTTTGCCGGAAGAACATTTCCGATGACCGCAACCTTTGTTCCGAGGGGATCGCTTCGCATCAATTGAATCGCCCGCTCCGCGTCGCGAGCGGCAACGAAAGCGACGAAGCGGCCCTCATTGGCGACGTACATGGGGTCGAATCCCAGAATCTCGCAGGCGCCTTGAACTTCCTCCGCCACGGGAATCGTGGTTTCGTTGATGTGAATGTTCAGCGCGGAAGCTTCACTGATCTCGACAAGCGCGGTGGCCAAGCCGCCTCGCGTCAAATCTCGAAGGCAGTGAATTTCGATGCCCGCTTGAATCAGCTTCTGAACGAGGCCGGCGAGGGGCGCGCAATCGCTTTCAATTCGGGTTTCGAATTCCAAACCTTCGCGAGCCGCCATGATGGCAATGCCGTGTCGACCGATGTCGCCATTCAAAAGGAGAACGTCTCCGGGCTGCACGGCCGCCGGCGCGATGTGGAGTTCGCTCTCGATCACGCCCACGCCGGCCGTGTTGATGAAGATTCCATCTCCCTTGCCGCGATCCACGACCTTGGTATCTCCTGTTACGATAGAAACGTTCGCCGCGTCCGCCGCCTGCTTCATCGACTGAACGACACGCCATAGAGTCTCCGTGGGAAGACCCTCCTCGAGAATGAAACCCACGCTCAAGTAGAGGGGTCGGGCGCCGCACATCGCCAGATCGTTGACGGTTCCATTCACGGCCAGTGAAGCGATATCTCCACCCGGGAAAAAAAGAGGATGAACAACGTAAGAGTCGGTGGTGAACGCAAGTTGTCCGGTGTTTACCGGGAAGACGGCCCCATCATGTCGCGAGCCCAGCAGCTTGTTGTCAAAAGCGGTGACAAACATCTTCTCAATGAGTTGATGCGTCAATCGACCGCCACCTCCGTGAGCCAGGAGAATCGTGGGGTAATCCCGTATGGAGAGAGGACAAACCAACGAAAAATCATTCTTCATGCTCAAAGCTCCGACGGTTCGAATTATGCGCGCAACGATGAGGGCCGGTGGAAAATGTCGAGTCAGAAAGTTGGTTGTTTCTTTCGCGAAGGCTTGCGCACCTCACATCATCAATTGCTTTCTTTCATTCTCCGGTAACGGAAGTATGCGGCGCAGGCGCCTTCCGAAGAGACCATGGGAGCGCCCAGTGGTCGCTCCGGCGTGCAGCGAATCCCAAAGGCGCCGCACTCCTGAGGTTTCTTAACGCCTTGCAGCACCCATCCCGCGATGCAATCCGGCGACTCCTCGGCGAAGTGGTCCATGACGCCGAATTTGAGTTCGGCGTCGTACGCGCGATACTTCTCGCGAAGGCCCAATCCACTTTGAGGAATCTCGCCGACACCGCGCCACTTGCGCGGGACAATCTGGAAAATCTCGCGAACCAATTCCTGCGCCGGCGGATTTCCTTCCCGTCGAACGGACCGCGCGTACTGATTCTCGACTTCCGCTCGTCCTTCCTCCAGTTGTTTAACGCACATGTAGATGCCCTGAAGAATGTCGACCGGCTCGAATCCGGTGACGACGACCGGAACATGATAGCGCCGCGCGATCGGCTCGTACTCCGTATAACCCATCACCGTGCACACGTGCCCGGCCGCCAAAAATCCTTGAACGCGATTGTTCGGCGAAGAAAGAATGGCCTCCATGGCCGGGGGCACGAGAACGTGAGAGACCAGGAGTGAAAAGTTTTTAAGGCCTTGCAGGTAGGCTTGATGAACCGCCATGGCATTGGCGGGCGCGGTGGTCTCGAATCCGACGGCGAAGAAAACGACTTCCTTGGACGGATCATTCTTGGCAATCTTCACGGCGTCGAGCGGAGAATAGACGATGCGCACATCGCCGCCGCGCGCTTTCACGGTGAGAAGATCGGTCGGCGCATTCTGCGTGTCACTCACGTTGGCGGGAACGCGCAGCATGTCGCCGAAGGAAGAGAAGATGACATCCGGGCGGGACGCGACTTGAATGGCGCGCTCGATCAATTCCACCGGGGTTACGCACACCGGGCAGCCGGGCCCATGCACGAGAGTGACGTGCCGCGGGATCAACTCATCGACGCCGTACTTGACGATGGAATGCGTTTGGCCACCGCAGATTTCCATGAGCGTCCACGGACGCGTGGTGATGCGAGCGATGGCTTCGGAAAACTTCTGCGCGGCGTCCGCATCACGATATTCGTCAACGAACTTCATCGTGCCACCTCGTTCGCGATCCCCAGCGAAGAATTCCTTCGGCGGCGGGTCAAACCTTTGACTCTTCCTTCACGTACTTCTCCGCCAGGTGTTCGTAAAACTTCCAACGCCCGTTGGCGTCTTCCTGAGCCTGAGCAAAAAGCTTGCGAGCCTCTTCCGGTTTGCTTTGAACCAGCATCCGGAAGCGGTTTTCGAGATTCATGTATTGCTCCACCGGAATCTTCGGCGCTCGCGAATCCAGGCTTAAGGGATTTTCACCTTGCTTGGCGCGATCCGGATTATACCGATAGAGCAACCACTGTCCGGAATCGACGGCCGCTTTCTGATCATGCAAAGCCGTGCTCATGTCGATGCCGTGCGCGATGCAGTGACTGTAAGCGATGATCAGCGACGGACCGTCGTACGCCTCGGCTTCCAGGAAGGCGCGAAGCGTGTGTTCGTCGCGCGCGCCCATGGCCACGCTGGCGACGTAAACCTTTCCATACGC
>CAZIDA010000230.1:0-5940 GCA_964537865.1 uncultured Acidobacteriota bacterium | reverse complement strand
GTTGCGAAGCGCGTCTTCGCCTGCCGTGCTGAGTTTGGAGTGCGCCGCCATCGGCGGAACTTTGGATTGTCGAGGGAAACGAATCACACCGCAATTCTGGCAGCCCGGAGGAAAAGCGGTAGCGCTGCTACCGCAGTCCAAACTTTGAGTGCGCCGAGCTTTGGTAGCTCCGCCCGTTCTTGAGGGCGGGGGTGTTTGACCGAATTCACCGAAAAAACCGCCGGCCTGAAGAAAGACCGGCGCTACCAATTGTTTTGGTAGCGCCGTCCGTTCTCAAAGGCGGGGGTGCTTGCAAGCATTCCGGACAAATCCCCCGGCCCCAAAAAACGGCCGGCGCTACCCAAGCTTGAACCCAAATTCAATCAGGCCTTAGGAGAATTCCAGAACGGAACAGGCAGGCGTCATCTCTTCGTTTTCCCGGTAGCAGAAGCATCCTCTCATCAGATAGAATAGCGCGTGTTCATGAACCGAGCATGTCCATGGGTTGACAGATTCTTATGACATTGTAGAGGCGCCTTCCGTTGCCGACACCGTTCGCCTGGACGGACGATTTCGGGCGCGTCCCCGGTTGGAAAGGCCTGCATGGCAAAGTCACGAACAATCAAGCTGGATCGAGCCAAGCACAAAAGGCGATCTCAATCCAATCCGGCGCCTCTCCCGCGAGAAGAAAGAAACTATCGCGACCTTTTTCAAAATTCCCTGGTGGGAATGTTTCGAAGTTCCTTCTCCGAGGGAACGCTGCTGGAGATCAACCCGGCCGCGCTCAAAATGTTCGGTTACGAATCGGCGGAGGGGATTCAAGCCATAGATTTGTACATGGACCCTTCAGACCGGGCGCGCTTGAAGTCCGCGCTGGCGCAGGAAGGATTTCTCGAAAGTTTTGAAGCGCGTCTTCAGCGAAAGGACGGCTCGACCTTCTGGGGAGCTCTTTCCATCCGCTTCCGCCGCGAGGACGGAACGATCGAAGGGGTGGTCCTGGATATCTCGGAACGCCAGCGGGCTGAGGCGGAACGTCAGGTCATCTTCGAAATCATTGAGGGCGTCAACCGCACCCTGGATTTGAAACACCTCTTGGAATTGATTCACGTGTCTTTGAGCCGCGTCATCAACGTCGAAAATTTTTTCGTGGCTCTCTACAATCCGGCGGAAGACAGTTTTGATTTTCCGTTTTTCGTCGACCGATTTGATCATCCTCCCACGTCGATAAAGGCCGGCCGCACTTGCTCCGCCTATGTGTTTCGCGCCGGTCGTCCGCTGCTTTTGCATCCCGAGGAATTTCATCAGCTCCAAGCCGCGGGAGAAGTGGATTTGGTGGGCACGTTGGGAGCGCTGTGGGTGGGCATTCCGCTGAAGACGCCCGCCGGCCCCATCGGAGTGATGGTGGTTCAGCATTACGACGATCCGCGGGCCTTCACCGAAAGGGATGTGGAATTTCTCATGTCCGTGGGAAATCAGGTGGCGTTGGCCATCGACCGCAAGCGCACGGAGGAAGCGCTGCGCGCCAGCGAGGAGCGCTATCGATCGTTTGTCCGGCAGAGCACGGAGGGAATCTGGCGATTCGAAATCGACCAACCCCTCTCCATCCATCTTCCTGAAGACGAGCAAATTCGCCTCATCTTCGATCGCGCCACTCTCGCCGAATGCAACGACGCCATGGCTCAGATGTACGGCTATGTTTCGGCGGAGGACATCCTGGGGATGAGGCTGAGCCGATTTCTGATGCCCGGCGATCCGCGAAACATTGAATTCATGCGCTGCTTTATCCGCACCGGATATCGCTTGACGAACGCGGAGACGGTGGAGCGCACGCGCTCCGGCGAGATGCGCCATTTTCTGAACAACCTGGTGGGCACGGTGGAGAACGGTCAATTGCTTCGTGGTTGGGGAATGCAGCAGGACATCACCGAGCGCGTCCGCACCGACGAAGCGCTTCGCAAGAGCGACGAGCGGTTCCACTTTGTGACGCGCGCCACCAACGACGTGGTCGCCGACTGGAATCTTCAAACCAACGAGCTTTGGTGGAATGAGGGAGTGCAAACTCAGTTCGGCTATCGGCGAGAGGATCTCGAACCGGGGATTGAGTCGTGGCAGAATCGACTGCATCCCGACGACCGGGAACGCGTCCTGGCGGGCATCGAGCGCTTCATCCATTCCAGCGGAAAGATTTGGACGGATGAATATCGCTTTCGTCGCGCCGACGGATCGTTCGCCCATGTCGTGGACCGCGCTTATTTGATCCGCGACGAACGAGGCCGCCCGGGGCGATTGATTGGCGCGATGAAAGATGTCACCGAGCCGAAGCGGGCCGAGGAAGCGCAAGCGCGGTTGACCGCGATTCTTGAAGCCACCCCCGACTTGGTGGGGATCGCCGACGCTCAAGGTCAAACGCTTTACATGAATCGCGCGGGCCGGCGAATGTTGGGATTCGGCGACGAGGAAGATCTCTCTTCGTTGGCCATTTCCTCCATTTACCCGGATCGGGCCCGCGACACCCTTCGCCACGAAGCAACGCCTCAGCTAATCCGGGAAGGTGTTTGGACCGGCGAGCTGGCGCTGCTGGCGCGAGAGGGCGCGGAGATTCCAGTCTCTCAAGTCAGTCTGGCGCATCAAGATGGCGGTGGAAAAATTCAATTCTTCTCCATCATCGCCCGCGACATCACCGAGCAGCGCAAGGCCGAAGAAGCGTTGTGGCTGAGCGAGGCGCAGTTGCGTCAGGCGCAGAAGATGGAAGCGGTGGGACGATTGGCGGGCGGCGTGGCGCACGACTTCAACAATCTGCTCACCGCCATCACCGGATACGCCGAGTTGATGCTGGAGCGGCTCGACGCCGGGAACTCCATGCGCCGGCACGTCGAAGAGATCCAGAAGGCCGCCGACCGCGCCGCCACGTTGACGCAGCAGCTTCTCGCCTTCAGCCGGAAACAAATGCTGCAGCCGAAGATCGTCGACTTGAACGACATCGTGGCCGACATGGATCAGATGTTGCGGCGATTGATCGGCGAGCATATGCAACTTATCACGCGCCGCCACACCACGCTGGGCAAAACCAAAGCCGACCCCGGACAAATGGGACAAGTCCTTTTGAACTTGGTGGTCAACGCGCGCGACGCCATGCCGCAAGGCGGAACGATTCTGGTGGAGACCGCCGACGCCGAAGTCGACGCGGCGCAAGCGAATCAACATCCGGGGCTTCGACCGGGCCCTTACGTGTTGCTGAAAGTGACCGACACCGGCCACGGCATGGAAGACGAGGTGAAGTCGCATCTCTTTGAGCCGTTCTTCACGACCAAAGAAAAAGGCAAAGGAACTGGGCTGGGGCTTTCCACGGTTTACGGAATCGTCAAACAGAGCGGCGGTTACGTGTACGTGGATAGCGAAGTCGGGAAAGGGACTTCATTCCAAGTCTACCTGCCGCGATTGGAGGAATCGGCCGAGACAAAAACGATCGGCGAGGCCAAACCGCTTCCACGCACGGGAACTGAAACGATCCTCTTGGTGGAAGACGAAGATTCAGTCCGCAATCTGGTGCGAGATATCTTGCAGATGAACGGTTACACGGTGTTCGACGCGCGGGACGGACGCGAGGCGCTCGATTTGTGCGGCCAACACCCCGAGCATATTCACTTGTTGCTGACGGACGTCATCATGCCGCAAATGAGCGGCCGCGAGTTGGCCGAGAAGATGACGTCCCTCAAACCCCAAACAAAGATTCTGTTCATGTCCGGATACACCGACGACGCGCTCCTTCACCAAAACGCGCGGGTTCCCGCCGTCTCTTATTTGCAGAAGCCCTTCACCCCAGAAACGCTGACACGAAAAGTCCGCGAAGTGCTCGACGTGGCAAGGGGGAGTTGATGCGACGCCAGAAAAAGACTCTCCGCAAACGGCCACTCCGAATCCACCCACTGACCGTCACATCGGAATCCGACACGTTCTCCCAAGGCGGCGATTTCATCGGCGTCGTATTTATGGCAGCTCTCCGTCCAAATAGTTTCGCCGGCGCGGAACTTCACCTCGCACTGCGCCTTGGCAATGGCGACGGCTTGATCGGCCATCGATCGCAAGTGCATTTCGATGCGGCGCTGCTCGGCATTGAATCGCGCCTCGTGACGAAACCGCGACAAATCAAATTCTCCGTCGAGCTCTCGGTTGATGCGCGCCAACAGGTTCAGATTGAATGAGGCCGTTACTCCCAACGGATCGTCGTAAGCCAGAATCATCCGCGGCGCCGGCTTCACCAAATCGACGCCCAGCAGGAGTCCGTCGCCCGGATTCAAAATCCTTCGAACTTCCCGTAAAAATTCTTCGGCGGGCCGGCGATCGAAATTCCCAATCGTGCTGCCCAGGAAGAGAACCAAAATCGTTTCACCGGGCTTTCGCCGCGCCGCCACCTCCAGCAATCCATCCAAATATGACCGTTCCACTCCCACGACGCTGACGGAATTGATTTGGCTGAGTTCTTGCTGGCATCGGGCCAGAGCGGCGGGAGAAATCTCGATGGGATAATAAGAAGTCGCCTGGCGATGCGACAGCGCCTGCAACAACCATCGAGTCTTCTTGCCGCTGCCGCTTCCCAGTTCGGTCACGAGCAGAGGGGACGGCAGGCGCTGAATGATATCGTCGGCGTGTCGGCGCAAGAGGCGGCTGTCGGCGCGCGTGAGTCCGTACTCCGGCAAAACGCAAATCACCTCAAACAGCGCCGATCCCACGGCATCGTACAAATACTTCGACGGCAATTCCTTTTGTCCCGACCGACATAGCCCGGCGCGAACATCGGCGGCAAAGTCCGAGTAAACTTCGGCGGGGATGGTTTGCGTGTACATCACTTCCCTTTCAAATCCCGCTCAGTTTTCAACGCAACGAAATGTCGCGTAGACGTAGGGATAATGCGGTTGAAACCAGTTGCGAAAAGACCGGCGCAGCAGCGCGGCGGCGGTGCGCGAAGAACCACCCTTCATGACGTAATGCTTTCCATCGAAAAAGTTGGCGGAATATCCGGGGTAAAACGAAAAAGCTTCAAACCCCGGAAACGCCGCGAACAGCGTGGAGGTCCATTCCCATCCGTTGCCCACCAGATCTTCCACGCCAAACGCGCTGGCGCCTTGAGGAAAAGACCCCACGTTCACCGGATTCCACCGGTGAAAATCGAAGTTGCCGAAGCGCGGGGCCGGCGCCTCCGTGCCCCACGGATAAGCGCGCTCCGCCTCCGTGCGTGTTCCTAAAGCTGCCCGATGCCACTGCGCCTCCGTAGGCAACGACTTCCCTTTCCATCGCGCATAGGCCGACGCCTCCGCATGGCTCACGTAGACCGGCCATCGCTTGGGGAAAGGGATTTCGCCGAACATGGTTTGATAGCGCCATTCGTCGCGGCGCTGAACCCAAAAGGCCGGATGCTTCATGCCGCTCTTCTCTTTCCACTGCCAACCGCCTTCGGACCAAAAGGCGTGATCCTCGTAAGCGCCGCTCCGGATAAATTCGAGAAAGTCTTCATTCGTCACGTTGAAGGCGTCGATCCGAAAAGCCGGAGCCTTCACGGCCACTTCCTCGAACTCGTTGTCCCATCCAAAACCGGAACCGTTTAGACGCGGTTTTCCGAGATGAGCCACTCCATCGGGGATCTCAACCATGTGAGGTTGGCGCGGCCGATGTTCCGGAAGCCGCGAAGAAATGGCGGAAGCGCTCTTATGCTTCGACGCCAATTGATTCAGCAGGTACGCCAAAGTCTCCGCGTGCATGAGGCGGTGTTCCAGAGCCACATGCCAAATGAAGCCGTCGTTCCACAGCGGAAGCCGCGAATCATCGAACGATACGTTCCGAACGAGCTCATCGACTTTGGATCGGACGCGCCCGCTGTATTCCTGGATTTCATTCAGCGGCGGCCAGTCGGCGGGTTGATCGCGCGGCAGCGCGCCATCCACCGGATCGATTCCAAACGCAAAC
>CAZIDA010000229.1:0-5952 GCA_964537865.1 uncultured Acidobacteriota bacterium | reverse complement strand
GGATGGGCCAATCGGCGATGGCGTCGCTGCCATCCTTCATCGACTCGGTTTCGCGATAAGGAGACGCCACGCTGCCGCAATCGAGATGATCGCGTCCCATCACAATCGGCGCCGAAAGCTTGCCGCGCGCCACCCAATCGTTCATGCGTTCGCCGAAAAGCGCGCGTTCGCCGTAGCCCAACCAACAAATTCGAGAAGGAAGGCCTTGAAACGCAATCCGCTCCTGCGCCATCGGAATCCAGCGGTGCAGCACCGGATCGTGAGGGAAGAGTTCTAAAACCAGACGATCGGTTTCGTAAATGTCTTTGGGATCGCCGGAGAGAGCGACCCATCGAAAAGGTCCGCGTCCTTCACAAAACAGAGGCCGGATGTAAGCGGGCACAAAGCCGGGAAAATCGAAAGCGTTGCGAACGCCGGCCTTCTCCGCAAAGGCGCGAATGTTGTTGCCGTAATCGAAAGTCACCGCGCCCATCTTTTTGAGCGCCAACATGCCTTCCACGTGAATGCCGATCGATTCGAGGGAGCGCTGAACGTAGCCTTCCGGATCTTTGCTCCGCATCTCCTTGATTTCATCGAGAGTCATGCCGCGGGCCGCGTAGCCGTTCAAAGGATCGTGCGCTGAAGTTTGATCGGTCAAGAGATCGGGAACGATGGAGCGCCGCGCCAATTCCGGAATGACGTTGGCGCAGTTTCCGACCAAGCCCACGGAAAGCGGCGTGCGGCTTCTTTGAGCTTCTTGAATCCACGCCAGCGCTTCGTCGAGGGAACGGGTCATCCGATCGCAATACTTTTGTCGAACGCGGCGCTCGATGCGCGCCGGATCCACATCAATTCCCAAAAATGCCGCGCCATTCATGGTGGCAGCCAAGGGCTGAGCGCCACCCATCCCGCCCATGCCGCCGCTGACGATGAATCGCCCGCGGAGATCGTTCTGAAAATGTTTTTTCCCGGCGGACGCGAAGGTCTCGAACGTTCCTTGAATGATGCCTTGCGAGCCGATGTAAATCCAGCTTCCCGCCGTCATCTGCCCGAACATGATCAAGCCGAGCTTTTCGAGATGATGGAAGTAATCCCAATTCGCCCAGTTGCCGACGAGGTTGGCGTTGGCAATGAGCACACGCGGCGCGTGCTCGTGCGTCTTGAAAACGCCGACCGGCTTGCCGCTCTGCACCAGAAGCGTCTCGTCATTTTCCAAGGACTGAAGCGAGCGCACGATAGCGTGATACGCTTCCCAACTGCGCGCGGCCTTGCCGGTTCCTCCGTAAATGATCAACTCCTTGGAATTCTCCGCCACCTCTTCGTCGAGGTTGTTCATCAGCATGCGTATGGCGGCTTCTTGGGCCCAACCTTTGCAGGTTCGCTGATTTCCGCGGGGCGCTTTCACCGGCACATATTGAAATGGCGCGGCTGATTTTGGATGAGGGTGATTGATAACGGTTCCCTTGGACATGATAATCTCCGTGTTCCGGCTGATCGAATGGACTTCGCTTGTCAACAGCCGGATTAATAAATGGCGCGTCTGAAGAGCCGTGATGCTCAAAACCTTCCGCTCGCATTCAGCAAAGCTTACTTCGCGAGTCTATCACCGCGAATCCTGAGTGTAAACCGAAGTGCAATTCGGGTAGTGCTCTGTTTTAAATTCTCTGGTTAGTGGCGACACCCTGGCCGCGGAGCGGCTGCATGTGGTAGTCCGCCGCGGCGGATAGCCTGAGGCGTGAGCCTCAGGAGGTGGTTCGATTCAAACGCCCAGCCTGGCAGACGGCTTCGGGAATAGATCTGGTGGCAGGGCAGCCCCGATCAATCGGGGCCGGCGAATTTTCGGACGCTGAGATATTCGCGGCGGCGGAAATTCCGCCAATTTTCGCTGTGGAAATAGAGACAAGAGGATGTATACTACGGCGACATTTTGAGGCTCAGAAGAATCTTTTGCAGTTCGAATCAGCCTTGCACTTCCGTTGCGTAATCATCGGCAATCCTGCCGGAGAGTTCTGCCATGACTGGCGCTAAAGAGATATCGCGTTCTGCAGGGGTTCGACTGAATCCGGCGATGCTGGGAATCGCCGTGCTGGTTCTGATGGTGATTGGAGGCTTCTCGTTGCGAGGATGGCGGAAATACAGCCGCGCCAATGCCGATGTCGTCCACAGCCGACAGATCATAGAATCTGTTGACAGCCTTCTTTCAAGTCTTCTCGACGCCGAGACCGGGCAGCGCGGTTTCCTGCTCACCGGTGAAACTCGATATCTCGAACCCTACCATCAGTCAATTCAAGTCATCCCAGCGGAACTCGCCAAGCTGAGCAACGCGCTCGTCTCGCGGCAGGCTGAATCAGGGGATATGACGCGCCTCAACGACTTGGTTAACCAAAAGTTGACGGAGCTTCGCAAGACAATTGAACTGCGACGCACGAAGGGCACGGAGGCCGCAATGACTGTTGTCCTGAGCGATCAGGGCAAGCAGAGAATGGATGAGATTCGGAATCTGTGTTCTCAAATCCGGCAAGGCGAAAAGTCGGTGCAGAGTCAAGCGTCCCTCGAAGGAGAGGTGGCTACGGAAACGGTGCTGCTGGTGACGGTGGCTGGCGCGCTGGTGCTCCTCTTTTTCTTTGTGATCGGCTTGGAACCCTTCATGCGCCGAGGCACAAGATTTCGGGAAAGATCGTGGCTTTTGAGATATGGCGTGGCCGTCTTGGCCGTCGCTGTGGCGACCCTGCTGCGCACGGCTTTGACTCCGCTCCTTGGCGATACGCTCAGCGTCATTCCCTTCATCACGTTTTTCCCGGCAGTTCTCTTGGCCACTTGGTATGGAGGACTTCGTGTCGGCACATTCAGTGTTCTGCTTTCCACCGGCGCGGCGGTCTATTTCTTCCTCATCCCAGGGAACTCGTTGCGGGTTTCCAATCCCGGCGGCCTCGTCGCATTGCTGATTTTCATTGTGCTCTGTTTCGGCATTGTCACGGTCAGCGATTCGCAGCGGCGAGCCGTGGACCGGGCCGAGCGGGCGGAAGAATCCGAACGTGAGGAACGGCAACGGTTTGAAACCACCCTTGCAAGTATCGGAGACGCCGTCATCTCCACGGATGCGAAAGGACGCATCATCTTCGTCAACAAGGTGGCGCAATCGCTCATTCGAGCCCCGGAGCGCGATCTTGTGGGCCGACATTTGGACGACGTCTTTCAGATCGTGAACGAGTTCACTCGCCAGAAGGTGGAAAGCCCGGTGACCAAGGTGTTGCGGGAGGGTGCTATCGTCGGACTCGCGAACCATACCGTCTTGATTGCGCAGGACGGAACAGAGATTCCGATCGACGACAGCGGTTCTCCCATTCGAACGAATAATGGACCAATCTGGGGAACGGTGTTGGTGTTCCGGGACATTACGGCCCGTCGACAGGCTGAACAGACGAGTCAGCTCCTCGCGTCCATCGTGGCGTCTTCCGACGACGCCATCATCGGGAAGAATCTGGAAGGAGTGGTGACGAGCTGGAACCAAGGCGCGGAGCACCTGTTCGGTTATTTGGGGGAGGAGATGATCGGCCAGTCCATCTCCGTGATCTCTCCTGCCGACCGCCCGGACGAGATGCCGGGGATCCTGCAACGAATCCGGCAAGGCGAGCGGCTGGATCACTTCGAAACGCTCCGCCGTACCAAGAGCGGCAAGGTGATCCATGCTTCTGTCACCGTCTCACCGGTTCATGATGCGAGTGGGCGAATTGTCGGCGCCTCCAAGATCGTCCGAGACATGACGGCGGAGGTGCGGGCCCGCGAAGAGATTGCGGAGCAACGCGAGCGCCTGCGGGTCACCTTGAACAGTATTGGCGACGCCTTGATGACGACGGACGTAGAGGGTCGTGTGACTTACTTGAATCCGGTGGCCGAACAATTGACGGGCTGGACAACGACAGAAGCTGCTGCGCGATCAATGAATGAAGTATTTCGCATCATAAACGAAGATTCTCGGCTGCCGGCGGAGAATCCAGTGACACGGGTGCTGAAGGAAGGACAAGTCACCGGCTTGGCCAATCACACCACGTTGATCGCGCGGGATGGGAAGGAGCTTTCCATCGACGACAGCGCCGCCCCGATTCGCAATACTCGCGGGGGGATCATCGGGGTGGTGCTCGTTTTCCGCGATATCACAGAGCGCCGGCACATGGAAAAGGAGCGCTTGGAAATGCTCGCCAAAGAACGCACCCTGGCCACCGAGAGAGCCCTCCGGGAAACGGAGGCGGAACTGGCGCGCGTGTCGCGGGCATTGACCGTCGGTGAGTTGGCGTCGTCAATCGCGCACGAGGTGAATCAACCGCTCGCCGGTGTGATCACCAACGCCGAGGCCGGCTTGCGTTGGCTCAGCGCTCAACCCCCGAACCTCCATGAGACGAAAGAGTCGCTGCAGCTCATCGTGCGCGACGGCAACCGGGCGGGCGCCGTCATTCGGCGCATTCGTGAATTCTTGAGGAAAGGGAAGCCGGAGACGGCGCCGTTTGATGTGAACGAAACGTTTCGAGAAGCCATCGCGCTCGCGGAAGCCGCGCTCACCCGAAGCCGGATTGAATTGCGCGTTCAACTCGCCCACGAACTTCCGCGCGTCCGGGGCGATAGAATTCAATTGCAGCAGGTGATTCTGAATTTGATCATGAACAGCGCGAAGCGATGGCCTCGGTGAGTGATCGACCCCGCGTGTTGACCTTGGCCTCAAATAAATCCAGCGAGGGCGGCGTTCTCGTGGCGGTGCAGGATTCCGGTGTCGGGATGAACCCGGGAGATCTCAGCCGAATGTTCAACGCCTTCTTTACCACCAAACCGAATGGAATGGGATTGGGCCTCTCCATCAGCCGATCGATCGTTGAAGCGCATGGCGGCCGAATCTGGGCTGAACCCAACGGGGGTCAGGGACTGACCGTGCGTTTCAGCTTGCCGCCTGGGAGTGAGAACCCCTCATGAGCCGGCCATCTCAGACCGTTTTCATTGTGGACGACGATGTTTCCGTCCGCAGAGCCTTGAAGAATCTCTTGCGCTCCGTGGGACTGGAAGTCGAAACATTTGGAAACGCGCAGGAGTTCTTGTCGGCGCAGCGCTCGGAGACGCCTGCCTGTCTCGTCTTGGACGTTCGCCTTCCGGGCTTGAGCGGGCTCGACCTGCAGCGAAAGATGGTGGAAGCGAATATGGATATCCCCATTATCTTTCTCACGGGGCACGGCGACATTCCGATGTCGGTGCGGGCCATGAAGAATGGCGCCGTGGAGTTTCTGACCAAACCTTTTCGCGACCAGGATCTCTTGGATGCCGTTCATCAGGCGCTCGATCGAGACCGGGCAGCCCAAATGCACCGGGCGGAAACGGCGGAGTTGCGCAGCCGCTATGAAACGCTCACTCCCCGCGAGCAAGAAGTGATGGCGCTCGTCGTTCGAGGTCTCCTGAACAAACAAATCGCAGGCGAATTGGGCACCAGCGAGGCGACCGTCAAACTGCATCGCGGGCGAGTGATGCACAAGATGCAAACCGATTCGCTCGCCGACCTCATCCGCATGGCCGAAAAACTTGGAATTTCTTCTGCTGGAACGACCTCGGTTTGACAAACACCCACCGTGTCGCCAGTTAGAAAAATATTTTCATTGAAAATCCGCCAGGCCCGATGAATCGGGGTCCGTCGCGGCGGATAGCCTGAGGCGTGAGCCTCAGGTACCGAGAGGCAATCGAATTCGCAGTCCGCCTTGGCGGACGACAAAGCGCTTGAATCTCCAAGTCTGAGTCCGTCATTGAGGTCAAAGGGACTCGACTCAGCCCCGATTCATCGGGGCGGAATAGTCGTAGCCTGAGGCGTGAGCCTCAGGAAGGCGGTTCGATCTGGAGGCCGAGTCCGCCTTGGCGGACGACATTGAGTTTCAGGAATAAATTTGGTGCGCGATCAGCCCCGAATGATCGGGGCGAAATAGCCGTAGCCTGAGGCGTGAG
>CAZIDA010000228.1:0-5991 GCA_964537865.1 uncultured Acidobacteriota bacterium | reverse complement strand
ACTAGGCGATTCATGAAAGGACGCGGGAGGGCAGCGGAAGCGCTCCTTTCGATGCAGTTCAACCACTTTGGGGACGAAGAGTCATGAAGCGTGTAATGGTTATCGGAATTATCGTGGCGCTTGGAAGTTTGTGGGCCGGCCTGGCGTGGGCGCAAGCGTCGACTATGCAGAAGAGCCAACAGCCACCCGCGAGCGGGCCGCGTCGAATCACGCTGCAAGATGCCTTGACGCTGGCCCGTCAAAACAGTCCGCAGTTTCAGGCGGTGTTGACGGCTTACGGCATTGCGCAGCAGGATCGCGTACAAGCGCGCGCCGCGCTCCTGCCCAGCGTGAATTATCTGAACCAATATCTCTACACCCAAGGCAACGGCACGCCCAGTGGTCGATACATTGCGAACAACGCGGTGCACGAATATGTCAGCCAAGGCGTCGTGCACGAGTCGCTCGGTCTTTCGGGCATTGCCGATTACCGGAGATCCGGTGCGATGGTGGCGCTGGCCAAAGCCAGGACGGAGATCGCGGCGCGCGGCTTGGTGGCCACGGTGGTGCAAGACTATTACACTCTCACGGCCTCGCAGCGAGGGGTGGTGGCGGCGCGTCAGGCGTTGGCCGAGGCGCAACATTTCCTGCAGATCAGCCGGGATCTCGAACGCGGCGGCGAAGTGGCTCACTCCGACGTGATCAAGGCGGAGTTGCAGGAACACGACCGCGAGCGGATGCTGGAGGAAGAAGTGCTGGCTCGCGACCGCGATAAATTGAATTTGGCGATCCTCCTGTTTCCAAACTTCAACCAAGATTTCGAAGTCGTGGATGACATGGAAACGGCCAAGCCGTTGCCCGGCATGGCGGCCGTCGAAGAGGCGGCGCAGCGGAACAATCCGGATCTCAATGCGGCCTTGGCCGCGCTGAAGCAAGCGAACGAGGAACGGCTCTCCGCGCGGGGCGGTTACTTTCCCACCTTCAGCCTCGATTATTTTTACGGCATCGACGCCGCTCACTTCGCCACGTATTCCGACGGCATTCCCAACCTGGGCTATTCCGCCATGGCCACGCTCAACATCCCGATCTTCAATTGGGGCGCCACTCACAGCCGCGTCAAGCAAGCCGATCTGCGCCGCCAACAGGCGCAGCGAGAATTGACTTTCACGCAGCGAAAGCTTATCGCCGATCTTCACGGCCTGTACGCCGAAGCCAAGACCGCCTCTGATGAAATGGAACTCCTCGGAAGTTCGGAGCATCTGGCGGAGGAAAGCCTGCGGCTCCTGACGTTGCGGTACCGCGCCGGCGAGTCGACCGTCTTGGAAGTCGTGGACGCTCAGAATACGCTCACCCAAGCTCGCATTGCTTACGCCGATGGCCTGATGCGTTATCGCGTGGCCTTGGCGAATCTTCAAACTCTAACCGGGACTTTCTAATACCGATGAAAAGAATGAATCCTCAATCTTCGATCCCATCTTTCTGGAAATTCGTGGTGGCGCTCTCGATCGTCGTAATGGCTGGGCTTGCTGCCGGATGTTCCAAGGAACCCGCGGAGAAAGAGCCGATTGCCGCCGTGCATACCGCGGGAGTTCAAAAGGCGCCCATCTCAGAAGTGGTGACGACAGAAGCCGTTCTGTATCCACTGAATCAAGCAGCGCTGGCCGCCAAGATCACAGCGCCGGTGAAAACTTTCTTCGTCAATCGCGGCGACCACGTTCGTCGCGGCCAGTTGCTGGCGGTCCTCGAGAACAAAGACCTTCGCGCGTCTGCGGTCGAAAGCAAGGGAACGTACGAGCAGGCGCAAGCGAATTTGGATATCGCCGCAGGCGCCACCGTACCGGAAGAGGTTCAGAAGGCCGAGCTGGACGTCAAAACGGCCAAGCACGCGCTCGATGCGCAGCAAAAAGTTTATGACAGCCGGAAGGTGCTCTTCGATCAAGGGGCGCTGCCGCGGAAGGATTTGGATAGCGCTTTTGTGACGCTCGCGCAGCTTCGGGCGCAGTACGAGATCGCGGAGAAACATCTGCTGAGTCTGCAGAATGTCAGCCAGAAACAAGAATTGAAAGCGGCGACCGGCCAGATGACTTCCGCGCAGGGGCGATACCAGGCGGCCGAAGCGCTGTTGAGTTATTCGGAGATTCGCAGCCCCCTAAACGGCGTGGTCACGGACCGGCCCGTCTATCCAGGCGATACCGTCACGGCGGGAACTCCTTTCATGACCGTCATGGACGTCTCCCAAGTGATCGCCAAAGCGCACATCTCCGAGTCGGCGGCCGCCATTCTGAAGAAAGGCGACGCGGCGACGATGAAGGTCCCGGGCCTGGACCACGACATCGCCGCGAAGGTTGTTCTGGTCAGTCCGGCCCTCGATCCCAACAGCACCACCGTGGAAGTCTGGGCGGAGGCCTCGAATCCCAAGGGCGAATTGAAACCCGGAACCACCATTCAACTTTCGATGGTGGCGCAAACCGTCCCGGACGCCCTGGTGATTCCCGGTTCGGCCTTGCTGCAAACGCCGGGGGGAGGAAGCTTTGTCCTGGTGGTGGGGGCGGATGGTCGCGCCCATGAGCGAACGGTGACCACGGGAATTCGAAACGCGGACTCGGTCCAAGTCTTAAGCGGGCTGCGGCTGGGCGAGGAAGTGATTAGCAGCGGAAATTACGGGCTGCCCGACAAGACCAAGGTTCGCGTGGAAAAGTTGGACCCGGAAACGGGTGCAAAGTAAACCGGGGTTCATCGCCCCCCGTTGAAGATTGCCCTTCTGCTTTCCGAGTTGCTTCATCAGTTTTTCGAGGAGTCGAGTCTTGAGCGAAGCGAGTTCATCTTCCTATTGGTTCACACGGCTTTCGAAGCCGACGATTTTTCTGATTGTGACCTTGGCGCTGTTGGGCGGGTATCTGGCGTGGACGATTTCGGTGGCAGTGTTTCCGTCGACGAATTTTCCGCGCGTCGTGATTGGCGTCGATAACGGTGTGGCGCCGATCGATCAGATGTTGGTGACGGTGACACGTCCGATTGAAGAAGCCGTCAACAGTGTTCCCGGATTGGAAAACGTCCGTTCCATCACCAGCCGCGGTACGGCGGAGATCGATCTCTTTTTCAGTTGGAAAGTCGACATGATCACCACGCTGCAACTGGTCGACGCCGCCGTCGCCCGTGTTCAAAGCACCTTGCCGCCCACGGCCAAGATTGACACGCATCGTTTGACCTTTGCCTCCTTTCCCATCATGGGATACAGCCTGACCTCCGACACCATGCCGCAAACGCAGCTTTGGGAAATGGCGACATACGAGTTGATGCCGCGATTGAATCGGCTGAACGGCGTTGCCAAGGTGGTCGTTCAAGGCGGGCAGATTCCGGAATTTCAAATCACGCCGGATCCGGCCAAGCTGCTCTCGACGCAGATCACCGTGGCTGATATTTTGAACGCCGTCGGGCGCACGAACCTGATCGATTCTCCGGGGTTGATGGAGCAGAATCATCAGCTCGTGTTGAGTTTGGTGAGCGGCCAAGTGCGCGATCCAAAACAACTCGCGCAAATCGTGATCAAGAACACGCCGGCGGGAGTTCCCATTCGCGTGGGCGACATCGGAACGGTGGAACCGTCGGTGAAGCCGGTGTACACCATTGTCACGGCCAACGGGAAACCCGCTGTCCTGCTCAACATCGACCGGCAGCCCGCCAGCAACACCGTGATGGTGGCCGACGAAGTGCACGCCGAAATTGCGCGCATCCAACAGACGCTGCCGCCGGGCGTGAAGGTACACACGTTTTACGACCAATCGAACATCGTGAAGGAATCGATTAAGAGCGTGCGCGACGCCGTGCTGATCGGGCTGGTACTCTCCTCCATCATCCTGGTGGTCTTCTTGCGCGATTGGGGAACGTCGCTGGTCGCCGGGATGGTGATTCCCGCGACGTTGCTCATCACCTTCATCGTGCTCAAGACCATCGGCCAAAGTCTGAATCTCATGACCCTCGGCGGACTGGCGGCGGCCGTGGGATTGGTAATCGACGACGCCATCGTGGTGCTGGAAAACATTGTGCTGCATCGCGACTCGGGGCAGGGGCGCTTTGAGGCCATTCGCAGCGCGCTGAGCGAGTTGACGGCGCCTTTGGTGGGATCGACGCTCACGCCCATCGTGGTGTTTGTGCCGCTCATTTCCATCACCGGTGTGACGGGGGTTTTCTTCCGGGCGCTGGCGGTGACCATGGGCGTCTCCTTGTTCACGTCGTTGATTCTCGCCGTGACGTGGACGCCGAGCTTGAGCCAGTTTCTCATCCGGCGCCAAGTGAAAGAGCCTCCCGCCGCGGCGGCCGTGGGGGATGAGGCGCGGCGTTTGCTCGCCGCCGAGGAAGCCTCCTTCACCGGATTCTATGGGCGCGTGGTGAGTTTCTATGCCCGGGCCTTGAAATGGACGCTGGAACATCCCTTGACGTTGGCGGGATTGTCGGCGCTGTTGATCTTGGTTTCCGTGACCGGATATAAGATGTTGGGTAGCGATCTGCTGCCGTCGATGGACGAAGGCGCCTATGTGCTGGATTACATCATGCCGGCAGGCAGCTCCCTCGAGGAGACCAATCGCGTCGTCTCGCACCTGGAAAAGATTGTGCGTTCGGCGCCGGAAGTGGAAGGCACCTCGCGCCGCACCGGACTGCAATTGGGCTTGGCGGCGGTGACCGAGGCCAACACCGGGGATATTTCCGTGATGTTGAAAGACAAGCGCAGCCGCGGCATCGATGAAATCATTGCGCAAGCGCGGGCCGAGATCACGCAGCAGGAGCCCTCCATCAATGTCGAGTTCATCCAAACGCTGCAGGACATGATCGGCGATCTCACCAATGCTCCGGAACCGGTCGTCATCAAACTCTTTTCACCGGATGCGACGTTGCTGAACCAAACGGCGCCTCGCGTGGCCGACGCCATCCAAAAAATTCCGGGAGTGGTGGACTTGCTGAATGGAGTCGACAATGTCGTCAGCGGCCCGGCGGTGACGTTCCAAGTCAATCCCAGCGTGTCGGCGCGCGCCGGTTTTACACCGGCGGAAGTGGCCGAGGACGCCGGCGCGCTGCTTCAAGGCGTGACGGCTTCGTTGCCGATGGTGGTGGGTGATCGCGTCTATCCGGTGCGCGTGCGCTTTCCGGCGCGTGACCGTTCGTCGCTGGAAGCAATGCGCGACACGACGCTACTGAGTGCCTCGGCCAAGACCGCGACGCTCGGGGCGTTGGCCAGTCTCAGCGAGGATTCCGGACAGACCGAGATTCTGCGGGAGAACTTGCAGCGCTTGGTGGAGGTCAAGGCGAGATTGCAAGGCGTCGACTTAGGCACCGGCATCGCGCGCGTTCAGAAAGCGGTGGCGGACTTGCACCTGCCTTCGTCGATCCGTGTGGAGTACGGCGGCACGTACCAAGAGCAGCAAAAAAGTTTCAGCGATTTGGTGATGGTGCTGTTGTTGGCGCTGGTGTTGGTGTTCGTCGTGTTGCTGTTCGAGTTCCGGAGTTTTTCCGCGCCCGCGGCGATTCTGGCCTCCGCGCTGCTCTCGACCTCCGGCGTGGTGTTTGGATTGTTGATTACGCACACCACCTTCAACGTGGCGTCGTTCATGGGATTGATCATGGTCATCGGCATCGTCGCCAAGAACGGAATTCTGTTGTTGGACGCCGACCAGAAATTTCGCGGCTTGGGTTTCTCCTCGGAAGAAGCCATGATTCAGGCGGGACGACGCCGCTTGCGACCCATCGTGATGACCGCGCTCGCGACGGTCGCCGGCATGCTGCCGCTCGCGCTCGCCTGGGGCGCCGGATCGCAAATGCTCCAGCCGCTCGCCATCGCCGTCATCGGCGGTATTTTGATTTCGATGGTGCTGTCGCTGATTGTGACGCCGGCCGTGCACTATTATTTGAATCGATGAGGGCGGGGTTGTTGGCGTGTGGAGCTTTTGTAGCCGTGGTGTCCGCCGCGGTGACCATGAGGAACTGTTCCGAAAATAGATCCAACGTCAGGCTGGTTAG
>CAZIDA010000227.1:0-6018 GCA_964537865.1 uncultured Acidobacteriota bacterium | reverse complement strand
TCCTTATCTCGTGGCCGCGCTCATTCGGCAGGAGTCTTCATTCAACGTCGCCGCCAAGTCGCATGCCAACGCGCTCGGTCTGATGCAGTTGCTGCCCCGCGAAGCGCGGCGATACGCGCGCAAGGAGAGGATTCCTCGCTGGCGCTCCCGCAAGGTGTTTGATCCCGACGTGAACATCCGCCTGGGAGTGGCTTATCTGGCCGACACCATTCAGCGATATAACGGGAGTCTGGAACTGACTTTGGCGGCTTACAACGCCGGGGACAACCGCGTCAGCGCGTGGTTGAGCGAAGCTCCGATGGCCGAGGCTTCGAAAGATCCTTTGGAGTTCATCGAGAGTATTCCGTTTACCGAGACGCGCGAATATGTTCAAATTCTTCTCCGGAATTTGAATTACTATAAGAAAATCTATGGAGCTTCCGGCAGCCAACCGTGAGAAAAAGTTTTGACGACATTACCGGCGTCGATGTTATGACCAAGAAAACTACCTCTTTTAAGGCTGATCTTTTTTGTGAATCGGTGATCCGGGAAATGACTCGGTTGGCGATCGAATACGACGCCGTGAATCTGGCTCAAGGTTTTCCGGATTTCTCTGCGCCGCCGGAAATCAAGGAAGCGGCCAAACGGGCCATCGATGACGATATCAATCAATACGCCATCACCTGGGGCGCGAAATCGTTCCGCGACGCCATTGCCAAGAAGGTGGAACGGACGCTGCGGTTGCGCGTCGATGCGGAGCAAGAAATCACCGTGTGCTGCGGGGCGACGGAGTGCATGATGTCCACCATGCTGGCCTTGATCAATCCCGGCGACGAGGTGATCATCTTCGAGCCGTTCTATGAAAATTACGGTCCCGACGCGATCATCAGCGGCGCGACTCCGCGATTCGTCTCGCTTCGACCGCCTTCGAAGGATGATCCTTCGCAGACTTGGAGATTTGATCCGGCGGAATTGGAAGCGGCCTTCAACGATCACACCAAGGCCATCGTCATCAACACACCGAATAATCCCACCGGCAAAGTCTTCACGCGGGAAGAACTGGAATTCATCGCGCGCCTGTGTCAGCGGTGGGATGCGATTGCCGTCACCGACGAAATCTACGAGCACATTCTCTTCGATGGGGCGGAGCATGTGTCCATGATTTCGATGGACGGAATGCGGGACCGAACCGTCCTGATCAATGGAATGTCGAAAACGTACAGCGTAACCGGTTGGCGTGTCGGCTACACAGTGGCGCCGCCGAAAATTACGGACGCCATTCGCAAGATGCACGACTTCGTGAGCGTGGGCGCTCCAGCGCCGCTTCAGGAGGCCGGCGCGCGAGCCATGCAGATGCCGGAACATTACTACCGGCAAATGGCGCTGGCATATCTTCGCCGCCGCGATCGCGCTTTGAACTCTCTGGAGCGCGCCGGATTTCGCTGCTTCAAACCTTACGGCGCTTATTACATCATGACCGACATCTCAGGGTTTGGGTTTCCGGATGACGTGGAATTTGCGAACTTCCTGGTGAAGGAGATCAGGATTGCCGCGGTGCCGGGAAGCAGCTTTTACCATGAACCCGCCGGCGGAAAAAATTACTTGCGATTCGCCTTCTGCAAGACCGACGAAACCTTCGATCTCGCGGAACAACGATTACTGAAAATCAATTCTCCTCGATCTTGACCCGCTTCTGAAGTTCCTCGTAATTGATCTTTCCCACCTTGTAGTCCTGCAAATCACGAACTGAAAAGCGAATGATTTTGGAAGTTCGTGTCACCGGTGAAAAGAGGGAGAAGTCTTGCGAAACGGGCGCCTTCAAAAACACCGTGATCGATTCAGTGGGAGGGAGGCCGGGAATGGTGGCGCCATATTCGGCGATGGCTTGCATGATGGCGTCTTGGAACTGCTGACGCTGCTCGTTCAACCGCGCCGCTTCGTTCACTGCTCGTTGAGCATCGCCGTCCGAGGCCGGCCCACTCTCTCCGTATTCCAAAAAACCGAAGGAAGGAAACAGATTGGCCGCCTGAATTTTCGCGAAGAGCTCGCGCAAGGCCGCCTCTCGGTTTTGGCTTTGAGTCTCCTTGGAATAGGAATCGATCAAGCCGGCGAGCTTGTTGAGGGTTGCCGGTGGGGGCTGCTTCATCGATTGGACCGTCACGCTTTTTATCCCCGGCTGAGACGCGATTTCTTGTCCGGTCGAAACTTCCAGCGGACTCCGGGCGTGCAGAAAAAGGCTGTAGGAGCGCTGCTCGCTAAAGGTGGGCATGTAGACTTCGAAGATGACTCCGTAACCGTCCAAATAAATTCCTTCGGTGCGGTTGCTGTCGGTCGTTCGAAGATAAAAAACGTCCGGTGAAGCCATAGCGCTCTGGGACTTGGAAGCCAGCGACGAGGTCAACACCTGTTGCCGGACGGTGTTGAGGACGTTTTCAACGATTTCGATGTTCTGGCGAATTTGAGCTCGGCTCACCTTCGGCAAATTCGTTTGCGCATACCCGGCTACGTTCCACGAGAGGGCCACTGCCGCTCCAAGACCCATCCATTTCTTCAGGGGATTCATCGATGTTCTCCTTCGTTCCTTCCACGGTTCTGAGATGCTTTCACTTCCCGGCGCCGGATCGCTTGCCTTAGGCGAATTCTATTTAGGCGAATACGACGCCTTCTGAATGAAATCGACCAGTTGCTGAGTTTGCTGAGCCTGTTGGGAGGCGCGGGCGTCCAGGGAAGAGAAAGTCATGCGAATTCGCTGCAAATCGGCAAGGCGCTGTTGTTCCAGATTGTCGTAAACCGACACTAAGTCGACCTTGTGTTTGTTATCCATGTTCTTGGCCAACGCAGTCAGTTGAGTCCGGTACGATGACGTCAGTTGATCGACCAAGCGCGCTTCTTCGGCCCGCAGCATCTGTCGTTGCCGGCCCTCGCTTTGCTGGATCATGCGCGACACAACGTCCAAAGACACCGGTTGAAAAGACGCGCCGTTTGAGGCCGCCATCGGCGACGCAGGCGCCGTCACCGCCGGCCTTCGCAAGAGGTCCGTTCGAAAGAACAGGCCGTTTCTGGATATTTCAATCTGCGTTCCCAGGATGGAAAGTCCGGTGAGCAAAAGCGCGCAGGCCGCCACGGCGAAGGTCAAAGCGTTCCGCCCCGTCCACGGGCGCGGAACAAACAATCGTTTGACTGCCGCCCACGGAGAATCGTAAGGCAGGACGATGGGAAAATTCCGGGTCTCCGGATCTTTCCACTCGGCCATTTCGTTGCGGACCAGCTTCAACTCGTTGGTTTCCGCATGACAGGAAGCGCAGGTCGTCATATGGCCGATCATTTCGGAGGTCTCCACCTCGGGTAACTCATCGTAGAGAAAATCCAGCAGGTGTTCTTTGAATCGTTCGCAATTCATAACCTTCTCCAAGGTCCCCCCATCGCGGAAGACCTATGCATCGAAAATTCCTTGCCGCGTCAGATGTTTCTTCATCTCGCTGAGGCCGGCGTACATTCGCGTTTTCACGGTGCTCGTCGGAATATTGAGAACCTCGGCGATTTCTTTAAAGGTCAGGCCGTGGTATTCCTTCAAGATGATGATGACCCGATAATCGTTGGGCAGATGTTCCATAGCGCGCCGAACACGGCGAGCCCGATCCTTCTCGACGGCCTGTTCCTCGAGATTCAATTGACCGCTCAGGTTCCATCGCACCACTTCCACGTCGGCGGTGGTTCCGTTGTCGTGCATTTCATCAAGGGATTCGACGTAGGCTCGCTGCCGTTTGCGCAGGTGGGAAGTGCTCAAATTGATGGCGATGCGGTAGAGCCAGGAGGAGAACTTGGCTTCGCGCCGGAAGTTTTTTAAATTCAGGTAGGCGGCCGTAAAGGCGTCCTGACACACCTCTTCCGCCTCATGCTCTTTTCCCAGCATTCGATACACGAGGTTGTAAATGACGCGCTGCCATCTCGACACCAGTTCATCGTAGGCTTGCGTGTCGCCGTTAACGCTTCGCTCGACCAAAGCCTCGTCGGTCACCAAAGATGTTCACCCGTACAGAGAATCCTCTTGAACTTCGATCTCAATCATGGCCTTCGGGAGACCGGCCCGAACGCCTGAATCGACAACACCATTTAGACTCCTGCGCCATGAGAAAAGTCTGAATTTTTTGTCCCGCCTGCCGAGGCCCGGCTACCCGGAAATATGTTCTGGTAGCCGGGATTCGCCAGGTTTATGGCGAATCCCGGACGGTGCTGCGGTCCGGATCGATGGAACCTCCTGCCCCAACGGTTCGGGCTCGGCTACCCGAACAACTCATTTTACTTCCAGCGCGGCCTTGGGCGGAATGAAAAGAAGCCCCATCGAGGGAAGCGCCGTCAACGCGCGGCGGCGCCATTTGTTTTGACGCTTTCTTGAAGTTTACGCTAGAATCTCGGCTCAGTTTGGATCGGTTAGATCATGGCCTTTCACTTCATTACAGCGGGCGAATCACACGGAAAAGCGCTGACCGCCATCGTCAGCGGCCTCCCGGCCGATGTGCCGATCGATGCGGAATTCATCAATGAAGAGTTGTGCCGCCGGCAACAGGGCTACGGACGCGGCGCCCGGATGAAGATCGAAAAGGATCGCGTTGAGATATTGTCGGGGGTCCGGTTCGGAAAGACCTTGGGGTCGCCGATCACTTTGCAGATCGAGAATCACGACTGGGTGAATTGGCAGGCGGCGATGAACGCGACCGCGGAGCCGCCGTTGGAGCAAAAGCGGTCGTTGCCGCGCCCGCGCCCCGGACATGCTGATTTGGCCGGAGCTTTGAAGTACAATATTCATGACGCGCGAAATATCTTGGAGCGGGCAAGCGCCCGGGAAACGACGGCGCGAGTGGCCGCGGGGGCCGTGGCGAAATTGTTTTTGAAGCAATTTGGAATCGAGATTGAAAGCCACACTGTGGCGGTGGGGCACGTTGGGTTGAGCGCGGGGCGGGCGGTGTCTTTCGAGGAGCTTCGAGCGTTGAGAGCGAAGAGCGGTTCGAAGCTGCGATGCGCCGATGAGGCGGTGGAAGCGGAAATGGTGAAGGTGATCCACGAGGCGGCCGAGCAAGGCAATACCGTCGGAGGATGCTTCGAGGTCGTGGCGCATGGGGTCGTCGCCGGGCTGGGCTCTCATACCAGTTGGGAGTCGCGGCTGGACGGACAGTTGGCGCAGGCGCTCATGTCGATTCAGGCCGTGAAGGCCGTTGAGATTGGCGAGGGATTTCCCAGTGCCTTCCGCTTGGGATCGGAGGTTCACGACGAGATTTTTTACGAGCCGAAAGAGCGCGCCTTCACGCACGCCTCCAATCGCGCCGGAGGAATTGAGGGCGGCATCTCGAATGGAGAAGAGATTCGTTTGCGAGGGTACCTCAAACCGATTTCAACGCTGAAGAAGCCGCTCAAGAGCGTGAATCTGGATTCGAAGGAGCCGGCGGAGGCGAGCTTCGAGCGGTCCGATGTTTGCGTCGTTCCGGCGGCCGGCGTGATCGGAGAAGCCATGACGGCGCTGACGCTCGCCAAATGTTTTATCGAGAAGTTCGGAGGGGACTCGCTCGCCGAGACGCAGCGGAACTTTCAGGGTTATACGCAACAGTTGAGGAAGTTCTGAGGACGGGAGTCATGCAATTGGGGAATCCGATGAGCCTTGTCGATCAGCAACGCCAGATTATGCGCGTTGTAAAGTACGGCGCCGAGGTGCTGCAGAAGAAAGCATCGCCGGTGGAAAAGTTCGACGCTGATTTGCGGCGGCTGATCAATCGGATGGTTCCAACGATGTACGCGGAACATGGAGTGGGATTGGCGGCCCCACAAGTGGGCGTGTCGCTGCAAGTGGCCATCATTGATCCCTCCGGCGGCGAAGAGCCGGGAAAGATTATTGAGATTTGCAATCCGGAGATCGTGGAGTCGCACGGGACGCAGAGCATTGAAGAAGGATGTCTTTCGTTTCCAGAAATTCGCGTGGTGATTTCGCGACCGAAACAGGTTTTGGTTCGCGGTCAGGATGCCCACGGAAATCCCATCGAGCTGGAA
>CAZIDA010000226.1:0-6030 GCA_964537865.1 uncultured Acidobacteriota bacterium | reverse complement strand
CATCAACACCGGACTTTCGGTCAGCCGCGTGGGCGGCAATGCGCAGATCAAAGCGATGAAGCAGGTCGCCGGCACGCTGCGCTTGGAGTTGGCGCAATATCGCGACCTCGCCGCGTTTGCTCTGTTCGCCAGCGACCTCGACAGAGCGACGCAGGCGCAGTTGGCGCGAGGGCAGCGGCAGATCGAAGTTCTCAAACAGGCGCAGTATTCGCCGCTGCCGGTGGAGAAACAAGTTCTGATCATCTTTGCCGTGACCAACGGATTTCTCGACGACGTGGCCGTGGACGACTGCCGTCGCTTCGAGCAAGAGTTCTACGAATATCTCGATACGGCCGCGCCCTCCATCGGACAAAGGATTGTCGAGAAGAAGACGATCGACGGCGAGTTGCGCGAAGAGATCAAATCGGCGATCCGACAGTTCAAGGAGAAATTCTCGAGCCGGAAGGTGGCGGCCGCGTAAGCTTAGCGCCCCGAGGCGAGCCCAGTTCTTATGCCCAACGTTCTCGATATCCGACGCCGCATTCGCAGCGTCAAGAGCACGCAACAAATCACCAAAGCGATGAAGATGATGAGCGCGGCCCGTCTGCGTCGCGCCCAAGAGCGCATCTTGAACGCGCGCCCATACGCCAATCACATGTTGGCGGTGTTGAACTCCATGGTCCTGCGCATTCGCGCGGCGAGTGACGAGGAAGAGGCCGAGCATTTGCATCCGCTCTTGGCGGAACGCGGCGACGAGAAGATCGAGTTGGTGGTGATCACCGGCGATAAAGGTCTGTGCGGCGGCTTCAACAACAACATCATCAAAGCGGCGCAGAGTTTTTTGGAGAGCCACGCCGGCAAGGAACTCGATCTGGAGTTGGTGGGGCGCAAGGGCCGCGATTTCTTCAAGCGGCGGCAATGGAAGATTCACCACGAATACATCAACATCTTCTCGCGCCTCGGCTATGGCGACGCCCAGCAAATTGCCAGGGGCATCATCGAGCAATTTACGGCCTCCGAGTTGGACGCGGTCTACCTCGTCTACAACGAATTCAAGTCCGTCTTGCAGCAACGCATCGTGGTGGAGCGGCTGCTGCCCATCGGCAAACTCGAGCACACCGACGGCATCGACCGCACCGATTACATTTACGAGCAAACGCCGCAGGTCATTTTCAGCGATCTTCTGCCGAAGCACGTGGAAGTGCAAGTGTACCGGGCGCTGCTGGAATCCGCCGCGGCGGAACACGCGGCGCGCATGACCGCCATGGATTCGGCCACCAACAACGCCGCCGAAATGATCGACACCCTGACCTTGACCATGAATCGGGCGCGTCAAGCGGCCATCACCAAAGAGTTGATTGAGATTGTCAGCGGCGCCGCCGCACTGTAACGGAACCTTGCAAAGCAAGTATGCAAGGTCGTGTTTTTCCAGCGAGAGATTTGAGGTCGCGGTGGTGAAAGCATGAGTTCTATTTGGCTGCGGTCCCCGGCCGCGCTGCGCCGGCGGGAAGAATCTTTTATTTTGTGGAGCTACGCATGAGCTTAGGCAAAGTGGTGCAGGTCATCGGGCCTGTCGTCGACGTCGAATTTGAAGAGGAGCATTTGCCGAGAATCTACAATGCCCTCCGCATCACCAGCGAGGGTTTCGAAGTTCCGCAGCCCATCGATGTGGTGGTGGAGGTGCAGCAGCATTTGGGCGAAGGCCGCGTGCGCGCCGTCTCCATGCAGCCCACCGACGGCATGGTCCGGGGAATGCCGGCGACCGATCTGGGGCAGGGAATCATGGTGCCGGTGGGGAAGCCCACTCTGGGCCGCGTCATGAACGTGCTCGGTCAGCCGGTCGACAAACTCGGCCCGCTGCAAGCAGAGACGCGCTATCCCATCCATCGGCCCGCGCCATCGTTTGAAGATCAAAGCACCAAGCTGGAAATGTTTGAGACCGGCATCAAGGTGGTCGATTTGGTGGAGCCTTACTTGCGGGGCGGCAAGATTGGATTGTTCGGCGGCGCCGGCGTCGGCAAGACCGTCATCATCATGGAGCTCATCAACAACATCGCGCTGAAGCACGGCGGCGTTTCCGTGTTTGCGGGCGTGGGTGAACGGACGCGCGAAGGAAACGATCTATGGCTGGAGATGCAGGAGTCCGGCGTCGTCAACACCAAGGAGTTCGACAAATCGAAAGCGGCGCTGATTTACGGTCAGATGACGGAGCCGCCCGGCGCCCGTCTGCGCGTGGCCTTGACCGGACTGACGGTGGCCGAATACTTCCGCGATGAAGAGGGACAGGACGTGCTGCTCTTCATCGACAACATTTTTCGATTCACGCAAGCGGGCTCGGAAGTGTCGGCGCTGCTGGGCCGCATGCCCAGCGCCGTGGGATATCAACCCAACTTGGCGACCGAGCTCGGTGAGCTGCAGGAGCGCATCACCTCGACGAAGAAAGGTTCCATCACTTCGGTGCAAGCGATTTACGTGCCGGCGGACGATTACACCGATCCGGCGCCGGCCACCACGTTCACGCATTTGGACGCGACCACCAACTTGTCGCGGCAGATTGTGGAGCTGGGCATCTATCCGGCCGTCGACCCGCTGGCTTCGTCGTCGCGAATTCTCGATCCCCGCGTTTTGGGCGTCGATCACTACAACACCGCGCGCGCCGTGAAGTCCATATTGCAAAAGTATAAGGACCTTCAGGACATCATCGCCATTCTGGGCATCGACGAACTCAGCGAAGACGACAAGGTCGTTGTGGCGCGGGCGCGCAAGATTCAAAAATTCTTGTCGCAGCCGTTTTTTGTGGCCGAACAATTCACCGGCCTCGAAGGCAAGTACGTCAAACTCGAAGACACCATCAAGGGATTCAAAGAGGTTGTCGAAGGCAAACACGACGACATCCCTGAACAAGCGTTTTATATGGTCGGGACCATTGAAGAAGTGCTCGAAAAAGCGGAGCGGCTGAAGACCTCCGCGTAAGCCGACGATCTTATGCTGCCGGACAAAATCAAATTGGATATTGTGACCCCGGACCGTTTGGTCGTTTCGGTGTCTGTCGAGGAAGTGCAGATTCCCGGTAAGGAAGGATATCTCGGCGTCCTGCCGGGCCACGCGCCGCTGCTCACGGAATTGATGATCGGAGAAATTTCTTATCGCCAAGGCGCGCACACGGCTTACTTGGCTGTCTCCTGGGGATACGCCGAAGTGTTGCCGGACCGCGTTGCCATTCTTGCGGAAACCGCCGAGACCGCGGAACATATCGACCTGCAGCGAGCGCTCGCGGCCAAGGAGCGCGCCGAAAAGCGCCTTGCCAAAGTGAACGATCCGGAAATTGATTTTGACCGCGCCCGCGTTGCCTTGCAGCGCGCCGTGAGCCGCATCCAAGCCGCCAAACACTCCGGCGTCAGCGTGTAATTCTCTCCTGCAAGAGATTCATTTCCGCCATCGGGGAACTCAAGGACATCAAGGAGATGAAAATGTGTTGCCTTCCGGCCTTGCCTTTCAACGCCAAGCACGGGTAGCCGAGGTGAGCGCTCTTCGGCCCACCTCGGTCGTCCCTATCATTTCTTGCGTTCATCGGACCTCAATTTAATCGCCCATGGTGCATCCGCCCGGGGGCGGATGCGCCTCGGCTACCCAGATATTCGCGACGGTTATTTTTGGGGCAGACCTGCCGCGGCGGGTCTGCCCCACGGCGCCCGATCCCACCAAAAGAGGAGGCGACATGACCAATCTGTCGAAACCTTACCTTCTGGTGTATGCTTACCCCACACTCTTCGGACCAAAAAAGGAGGCAACATGACCAACCTGTCAAAACGGGTTTTGTTTTGGATTCCCCGTGCTTTGTCCATCCTCTTCATCGCGTTCCTCAGCATCTTTGCCCTCGATGTGTTCGGCGGGAATCAAAGTCTGTGGCGCACGCTCGTAGCGCTGTGCGTGCATCTGATTCCGAGCTTCGTTCTCATTATTGCTTTGGTGCTGGCGTGGCGCTGGGAATGGATTGGCGCCGCGCTTTACGGCGCTGCCGGGGCACTGTACTTGGTCTGGGTCCTGCCAAGCCCGGTTCCCCCGCCTGCGATGAAGCTGGTGTGGTGCACCACCATCGCCGGTCCCGCCTTTGTGATTGCGATTCTCTTCTGGATTAATTGGCTGAAGCACGCCGAACTGCGCAGCCGGAAGGATTAGCGAGCCGGCGTGTGGTAACTCACCCGCGCCCGCTGCGGCGTGGGCGAATCTTTTTTTGAGACGTTGAAAGCCCGCGCTGGTGAAGCGTGTTACTTGTAGACGCTCGCAAAAGCCGCTGCCTGCGGCATCGCTACCAGAGCTTTCGAGAACTGTGTACCGACTGTCTCTTGCTAATGCATGTGAATCTCGACGCGCGTCTCGTGGGACCGCTGATCAGCCGACGCTTCGCGCCACTACGCTTCGCGCGGCACGGCCCCCGCAAGCAGAAGAACGGCGCCGCAATACATCAGGGTATCGGCCATATAATTGAAGCCCTCGAGGCTGGCGTGTTCCACGACCGCGATGGGCACGTAGGCGGCCACCACCACGAAAAGCACGGTCAAGCCCACCCACGTCGCTGCGGCGCGGGTTTTCTTGCCGACCAGCAACAGCGGAGCGGCGACGGCATAAACCCCCGCCGCCAGGTACGTCCAAAGAGCGTGTCCGAAGACCCACCGCGGAGTCACCATTTCCAGCGGAATACCGGGAACGTGATCACCGTGCAGGAATTGCTCGAAGCTGTAGAACAGCACGGGAATGGCCACGAAGAATCGCGCCATCGTCGCAAAGATGCGCGAGCCGCGCTCGCGCCACTCTTCGGTGAGGCTGACGGCCAGCGCCAGAGCGCCGCCGCTGAAAGAGAGTTCCCGCAGCACAAACGCCGTCGCAAACCGATTATGCGGATGTCGCGCCCAGCCCGGGGCGTCCATCAGCGCGACGAAAAGGAAAAACGTCAAGGCCACCAAACTCGCCGCGAGACGCGCCTGTATCTTCGTCACCATGCTGAGCGCCGCGGCGATAAAGCAAGCGCCCACGAAGTACGCCCAAAACTGATGCCACGGAATCCACGCCGGGACAATCGACGCGATGTCCTTCGTCAGCGTGAAATGTTCGGCGCCGAAAGCCGCGAGTGGCGCAGCGTAAAAAAGCGGACCGAACAAAATCAACTTGTCGAGGCCTCAAGCCTCTTGCCAATCGCCGCGCAGGAAAATTGCAACCAGCCCGACGGCAAAAACCACTCCACCGACCAGATACGACCACATCACCTCGCGGGGAATCGCGAGGAGAACTGCCCATGAATTCACGAAGCTGCCGCTCACAACGATTCCTTTCCGCCCCAATGCGACTTCGCCCAAGATCCTGTCCGTCGGGGACGCGCTCAAATACCACCGTTCAAACCGGTCGCGTCAGAACGTTTTCGCGCTCTGCCTCCGCGACGCCCTGCTCAGCAAGCTTCGAAAATCATGCTTTCCTGACAAGATTTTCAGCTCGTAATGACATAGCCACGGGCGCAGTCTGGTTGCGGCCCCAGGCCGCTCTGCTGAATCCAGGAGTCCCTGGATTTTCACCTACTGTGGTTTGTCTGCGTAGTGCGGATTCTACAATAAATAGGCCCCGGTCTTTCCGATTTTTATTTGATCAGGAATCCGGGAATTGCTTGGCGTCTGGGAACACGTAATTTCCCTGAGTGATCGTATGAGGTGCTGCCGATGCGTTTTCATGGAGGGTTGGATCATGCGTTGACATGGATCAGGCTCAACACCATTCGGATTTTGGCTGCCAAGGGGATAGGGGATTACGCGGGGGCGTATGCGACGCGACGCCAATTCCAAATTGAATAGGACCCCAATTATGTTCGTGCATGAACCACGGGGCAGAGGCGTGTGCCACCTCTGATATTGAATCACCGCTGTCTGCTTAGATTGCGGCGCAATGAATAATTACAGCAGTGTTTGGACCCGATGTTGAACCCAGCCTCGTTCACGAGGCTTGCGGTCCCTCAGCCCGCCCATTCAGAAGCTGTGAAAGAATCGTCGGAACAAGCCTGCGTGG
>CAZIDA010000225.1:0-6033 GCA_964537865.1 uncultured Acidobacteriota bacterium | reverse complement strand
CCCAGTCCTCCGCGGAGGACTGGGTACCGAATCGCGCGAACGATGTGATAACCCCAACGGGGTTACGGCCAGCGAAATCTGGGGCGACAGACACCGTGCATTTGCATAGTCGCCTTCCCCATTTTCGGGGCAGTTACTCATGCCAGGACGATTCGAGGCGCTCAAGCGGATGAAAATAACACAGTGCGGTAGCCACCCGCCGCGGCGAGTTCCTTGATTGATCGTGGACTTTTATCCTGATTTCGAGAAGTGCCCACGAACCGCCAAAGGGCGGCGGTGCGTGGCTGCCAAACTTATTTTCTGAGGAGATGAATTCTCGAAAGCGCAACAATGTGCGGGCGGTCGTAGACTCGCGCATTGCTCGACAGCGCAGTTGCGTCACTCGAAGCCTTTACTTCGACACCTTGAGCAACTGCACCTCAAAGTCCAGCGTGGAGTTGGGTGGGATGAGGCCGTTTCCGACGTCGCGCGAGCCATAGCCGAGCTGGGGCGGGATAATCAGTTCGCGCTTACCGCCCACCTTCATGCCTTGGACTCCTTCGTCCCAACCGGCAATCACTTCGTGAGCGCCCAGTTTGAAGGAAAAGGGTTTGCCGCGATCAAGCGAGCTGTCGAACTTCTTTCCGCGCTTGCCGTTGACATACAGCCATCCGGTGTAATGGACCTCCGCCGTCTCGCCTTTAGCGGCGACTGCGCCGGTCCCGATTTTTTGATCGATGTATTTCAGCCCGGAAGGCGTTGTCACCTCTTTCGCGGCTGCGTAAGTCATCCCCAACGCGACGACCAGCATCATTCCCAGCACCCAAAATGTTTTCACCATCACTGTTGTTCTCCTTAAAATGATCGGCCCCAACATGGCGGCCGCAAAAACGCCCCATAGTAGCACACCGGCGACAACAAGAGCAGGGACGAAATTGGGGAATGCTCGCTCCGTTTCCAGAGTCGTCGAAACCTGAAGTGTGAGCGTTGCAGCAGAGGACGTTCACCGCTGAGACACCGAGGACGCGGAGCTTGCGCAGAGAAATCTCCGGCCATTTTCGTAACAGATGCCCATGCGCTCAGACGAGGCGGATTGCGGCCGCACGCCGCTCAGTGCCAAGCGGCATCGGATCTCAGTTCCAATTCTTCAACTGCGGCCAGATTTGTTGAAACGTCCAGCCTTTTGGTTTGCGGCACCAGAAGATAGTGAAATTTTCCTGTCGCATGGAATAAGGATTCCGGATTTCGCCCAGGGCATGCACTTCGTCGAAATGCCGTTGAACTCCGCTCCAGTCGTCGCCTAGGACGATGACACTTTCACCGGTGTATTGACGCGGTCCCCAGTACCAGTAGTTCAAATGATTACCGATCGACTTTGGCAGACCCAGCTTCGGTCCGTAAAAATCGATGGCCCCGGATTGACCATAGTCATTTCCGAAGATAGCGGTCTGCGCGCGCACGTCAGGAGGAAGGCTGAAGTAAACTTTCGCCACATCCCGCGCCATTTGCCGCCATCCCATGCGATCGGCAAAAAGCTGCGGCAGCTCGTTTGTGGCTCGATGCTCAATGCGCGGTTGAGCGATGTGAAAGGCGCGGGAATACCAAAGATAAGTTTGAGGCGGGAGAATGGGCATAAGCGTGGGCGCGGCCCAGGCGCCGACAAGAACCAGAATCGCGGCGTAAGCCGGCGCCGACCATCGCCGTCGAGGCCGTTCGAACCAAGACTCGGCGCTCAGCGCGCCGGCGGCAAACATCAAAGGATAGGCAGACCCGGCGTAATAAACCTTGCCGTGAAGCGCAATCAAAATCCCCAACGTCAAAGCGAAAGCCCAGCCCAGGCTGCGATAGCTTCGTCCCTCTTTGGAAATCAGAAAGCGCCACAGCCCGGCAATCCATAGCGGCGCCGTGACGGGAAGCATGAACAACGCTTGCATCCACAGAAACTGTAGCGGACCGAGATGGATGTCCCGACCATTGCGCCGAACGTTCGCCAACAACTCCAAGAGCGGAAAGTGATGCCGGATGTTCCAAACGAGGTTGGGAAGAAAAATGAGAAACGCAATCGCGCCTCCGACAACGAACCAACGGTTCCACATCAGCCGACGCTCGGAAGTGAGCAGCAATCCCGCGACGAGCGCGAATCCGAACATCAGCATGGTGTCCTTGTTTTCCAGCCCAATTCCCGCCAGGACGCCGAACCAAATCCACAGCCGCGGATTTTTGGTTTTGATGATGCGGATCACGACGAGCGCGCATCCCATCCAGATGAGCGGTTCAATGGAGTTCATGGAAAGGTAGCTGTCGAAAGCGAGGAAGGCGGGCGATACCAAGACAGACAACGCCGCCAGCGCTTGAGCCCAACGCCCTCCGCCGAGCTCGCGCACGATTTTTCCGGTGAGGAGAATCAGCCCGGCGCCCGCCAAAGCGGGAAAGAGGCGGATGGAAATCATGGAATCGCCGAACAGCGCCCGCGTCAGCCAGGCTTGAAACGCCGTGAGCGGCGGCATGTCAACGTAGCCCCACGCGAGATGTTGTCCGCATGCCAGGAAATACAATTCGTCGATGAAGAGCCCGTAAACCGACGCCGTCGCCAGGTGCAGAATCAGTTTGAAAGCGGCAATGTATGCGACGATCGCCGATCCGCTCGTGAACCGGGAAGTGGTCGCCGGCGCCTCAGCAGCAGAAAGCGAGATCGCCTTCGTTTTGTCGGGAAGACCGGTCATCACCAATTACCCATCACGATTTTTTGAGAGAGCATCTTGCCTGGTTTCTCACAGGAACGCAAGCCTTTGTCGCCCACCCAAATACGGATGATGCTGAAATCTCCGATTACTTCTTGTCGATCTGCTCCAGCAGTACCTTCACCGCCGTTTCGAGTTGCGCGTCTTTCCCGGTATAAGTTTCCCCGACGGGATTGGAGACCGCCACATCGACGGGACGCGGATGCATTTCCATGGGCGTGCCGTCGTGCGCGAGGACGCGCATAAACGGAATGCGGATTATGCTTCCGTCAATCAACGGCTCACCCGAGGTGTAAATGATCCAACCGGCCGTCGGTTCTCCGACCACCTTGCCGAGGCGCAAGGCGCGGTAGCCTTCGGTGAAATCTTCGGCGTCGGAAAGAGAATGCTGATTGGTCACCAGAAGGGTCGGCTTCTCCAAGGCGCGCTGTCCCAGCACGGTGCGCGAAGGCACCGAAAAGAGCCCGCGCGGAATGAACGTCAAGTAACTTCGTCGCGCCAGCACGTCGATGGCGTAGACGTTGACGAAGCCGCCGTTGTTGTTGCGGACGTCGATGATCACGCCGTCGTGCGATTGGTTCTGCGCGTCCAGATCGAGATACATCCGCTCCAGGGCGTCCGAGGACATATCCGCCATGTGGATGTATCCGAGGCGCCCGCCGCTGATTTTGTTGACGTAGGCGCGGCGTTGCTCCACCCATTCGCGATAGACCAAACCTTTCCCGGTTGTCTGATTGACCGGCTTCACGGCCACTTCGCGCGGGGCGGTCCCGTTGGCCGCTGCGGAAATCTTCAAGACCACGCGCCGTCCAATCTTGTGGCTGAGCCATTCGTCCAGATTAGCCCGCGCGTCGATGGAATGACCGTCGACCGCCAACAGAAAATCACCGGCCTTGATCTCACCGGTGAGCGCCGCCGGACCGAGCGGAATGACGTCTGTGATTTTCAGTTTTCCATCTGCCTCGTAATCCGAGGCATCGAAGCGCAAACCCAACTTGCCGACGATGGGCGTGAATGTTCCCAGAGGCGCGCTGACTCCAGAATGCGAGGAATTCAATTCTCCGATCATGAGCGACAGCAGCCGGCGAACTTCATCCGGCGTGCCGGTGCCTTCAATCTGCGGTTCATACTCGTCGTGCACCGCCTGCCAGTTGACGCCGTTCATGCCCTTGTCCCAGAAATCGTCGCGCTGAATGGTCCAAGCTTCCTCGAACATCTCCATCTTCTCTTGGTTGAAATCCACATCCATTTCAGCGGTGACGGCCAACGGTTTGGGTTGATGCGTCTCCAACGAAACCGTTTGAATCTTTCCCTGATCGAGATAAAAAACTTCCTTGCTGTCCGGGGAAAATTGAGCGTCCCGTTTCGGACCGGGCGTGGCGGTGAGCTGCCTGGCCACGGGGTGCTCCTTGGCCAGCTCATCGAGCGAGTAGACGTAGAGGTTTCGTTGTCCGGCGGCGTTCGCCACAATCAGCGCCCACTTGCCGTCGGTGCTGATGCGAACCGAGTTCACATCCAGGCCGACCGGCAGCAGTGACAGGCGCTCCCGAATCCCATCGAAGACGATGTGGACCGGTTTCACCGGGACTTTCTTGATCTCCGCGGGCTTTGCCGATTCGGTTTTTGTGCTTGGCTCTTCGGCGGCCTTCGGCGAGGACGTCGTAACGGGCACGCTGTTCTTGACCATTTCCTCGTGAAACAGATCCCGGAATTGATCTTCCCGGAACTTCGGTGTTCGCGGAATGAGATCGATTCGAGCGACTTGTCCCGGCTCGGTCCGTTGCCCGGTGTCGAAGAGAAGATAAGTTCCGTCCGGGCTCCAGGAGACGGCGTTGCCTCCGACGTTCGCGAGGAAACTGATCGCCTTTGCTTCTCCGCCCGCCGCCGGAACCACGGAGAGATTTCGGAAAAGCTTCCCGGAGATGTTCATGAAGGCGATCCACCGGCTGTCCGGCGACCAAACGAAAGGCCGCTCGGAATTCAACGGCGGGCGTTCGAGATATCCGGTGGCCAGTTGTCGTTCCTCATGTGTCGCAAGGTCGAGCACTCGAAGTGCGCGGCCATCGCGCTCGAACGCCAACATCTTTCCGTCCGGCGAGAACATGGGTGTGTCGTCATCCTTGGCATCGCGAGTCAACTGCGTTTCTTGAGAAGTCACGAAGTCGTACACATAGAGATGGCGCGAACCGGCGCGATCCGACACGTACGCGATCTTCTTGCTGTCCGGCGACCAAGTGACTTGCGATTCCTTCTCGGGCGTGTGAGTTACGCGCATCGCCTCGCCGCCGTCTTTGGCGGAAGCGGCGAACACTTCGCCGTGCACGATGAACGCCGCCTTCTTTCCATCCAGTGAAAGCGCCAATTCTTGAATGTGGCTGGTGAGCTTCAGATGTTCCACGGCGGGTCCGTTCGGCGCGCCCTCGCGTTCGATCTTCACTTCTTGAACGCGGCCCGTGTGCGGGTCGAGTTTCCAAATTCCAAAATGACGCTGGAAAACGATCTCCCGTCCGTCATAAGAAATGTTCGGCCACAGCACGCGGCCTACTTTGAATGACGTGACCTGATGCGCCGCTTGTCCGGGGGCTTTGGACCAAATGTTTTGAGCGCCGCTGCGATCGGAGACGTAGAAAATCTGTTTTCCTCCCGGTCCCCACATCGGCCACATCTCTTTCGCTCCGCCCTCCGTCAATCGCTCATAGCGCCGCGTCGGGCCCGGATGCAGCAGCCAGATTTCGGATTCGTCGAGATGGCTGTGGCCTTTGCGCCACCATTGCGAGGAGGCGATGCCGCGCGCCGTGAAGGCGATGGTCGATCCGTCCGGTGAAGGCGCTGAGAAAAATTCGTTCACGTATCGATCGTCGCTGACCGGCGTGGGTGTTCCGCCTTCGACGTTGACGCGGTAAATGTCGTTCATATAAGAAATGTCGTGACTGGCGGTGGAAAAGTAAATCCACTTTCCATCCGCCGACCAGGCGTCAGGCTGTTCGAGGCCGTCGTCGAAAGTCAAACGTTTCAACTCCCCGGTGGAAATGGTCAACACATAAATGTCTCCGCCCCCGGTGCGCGTGGAAGCGAAGGCCAACTGTTTTCCATCCGGTGAAAAGAGCGGACGCGATTCCGTGGCGGGACTCGAAACCAGCAGATGCGCTTCGCCGCCGCCGGCTGCCACCGTCCAAATATCGCCGCCGGATACGAACGCAATCGTCGAATGATCCGGGGAAATAGCGGGTTCGGCGAATGAGAAACAAGGAGGAATTGGTTCCCGCCGCTCCGCGAAACCGGTTCGAGTCTCACTCGCGGCGAACAGGAATAC